>DASUNJ010000857.1:0-2954 GCA_036277235.1 Thermoanaerobaculia bacterium
GACAAGGCCACGCTCACGCCCGACGCCGAGGAGACGCTGAAGGCCCTGGTCCCGCTCCTCGCGAAGGCCGGCAAGCACCCGGCCACGGTCGAGGGCCACACGGACTCCAAGGGCGGCGACGCCTACAACCAGACCCTGAGCGAGCAGCGCGCCCGGACCGTCAAGGACTGGCTAGTGGCCCATGGCGCCGTGGCCGCCACCACCGCCGTCCAGGGCTTGGGCGAGCGGCGCCCGGTCGCGCCCAATGCCAAATCCGATGGCTCGGACGATCCCGCGGGGCGCCAGAAGAACCGCCGGGTCGAGGTCGTGCTCGATCTGTGCAAATGACCATGATGAAGCGAGCCGTTCTTGTGCTCGTCATGGCCGCGGTCCTGGTCGTCGCGTTCATCTATCTTCGACGGCAGGTGCAGATCGACGACTGCCTCGACGGCGGTGGCCGCTGGGACTATACGAATCAACGTTGCGATTCATGACGGAAGACGCCAGCATGCCGAAAACCCAAGTGACTCGGATCGGGTGCTTGAGCACTGCCGGAGCCTGCCTAGGGTCACCGAGGACGTGAAGTGGGGCAAGGACCTCGTCTTCTCCGTGGGCGGAAAGATGTTCGCGGTCTTCGGCCTGCCGGAGCACGAGCCGATCGGCTTCAAGGTCGATCCCGCTCTGTTCGGAACGATCACAGAGCAGGAAGGCATCCGGCCGGCGCCGTACATGGCGCATCACTCCTGGGTCAACGTCGCCTCTCTGAACGTCCTGCCGGACGAAGAGTTGATCACGCTGATCGAGCAGTCCTACGCGCTCGTGGCCGAGAAGCTCTCGAAGAAGCTGCGGGCTCAGCTCGGGCTCGGCTGAAGCTGGCGGCCGTTCGGCGCCCGGGCAAGGATTGCCGCAGAGATCTCCTCATCTGTCGCACAGCTCCCTCTCCGCGACTCGCCAAGCGCGCGACATGTCGCACAAAACCGAGGGATTGCGCCTTTCCCTCGGTAAAAACCTGCCGGTCTCGTCTTCGCCGGTTCAGGCGAGGGCCATCTTGTCGCATTGATCAAGAGAAGCTAAGACGCGCCACCTTTCCTTGTCGCCAAGGTCGAGAGATATGTAGCATCTAGCCGATCTCCTGTCGCACCGCTTCCCCTTCTTGTCGCTCGTTTGGCACTGCATGTCGCAGTAGACAGCTTTCCGGACTCTTCTCTCGCCCAGTTTGTCGCATTTCTTCGATCCAATGGCGCAATTCAACGGAACGTCGTCACGATTTACAGAGGAGGTCTCTCGCGACAAGGCTGCGGTGCAGCAAGGATTGGTGTCGTTGCGACAAGGGCACGTATCTCTGTGACACGTCGCGCGAGCCATGAGACGCGGATGGGTTTCTTTGCCGCAGAAAAGGAGGTCTTTGCGACAAGGATAGGTATCAGCGAGCCTCGGATCGCCGGGCGCGACAGGATCGTCGTGTGCCTGGAGCCGAGGCAGCGCTTCGCTGAAGAGCGGCAAGCGTTGCGTGCAGCGAAGAAGACGCTCTTTGCGACAGGCCACGCCTCACGCCGGCTCCTCGGCTGCTGGGAGCGCCGCTGGAGTCTCCGGGGATTCCCGCCGCTTCCACAGCGCGAAGAACCGCCGGGTAGACCGTCAGCTCAAGCAGGAACGAGGTGACGATGCCGCCGAACAGCGGCGCCGCGATCCGCTTCATCACGTCGGCGCTGCCGACGTAGGGGAGGGGTTTACCCCCTCCCGGACGGGGGCAAGCCCCGCCCCTTCATGGATGTCTTGACAGCCACTGGCTCCTCGGCGGCTGGAAGCCGCCGGCGGGTAACCTGTTTGGTCCTACAGGTTGGGGCCGGATCCCCGCCTGACGTGCCAGAACGCAAGAATCTCTACGACATCCGGTTTGGGTCGGTAGTAGAGATGATAGTGAACCCGCACAAGATGGAAGCGGCGAACGCCGGGCGTCTTCACGTTGGGGGCAGGTGGCCCCGAGGTGGGGTCGAGACGCGATGAGAGCGAAGGCTTTTGTGAGCTCCTCGTTCAGAAGCTCAGGCGCCGCCGGCCGATTCTCGAGCCACCACTTCTTGGCTGCTCGAATGTGACGCTGGGCGGTCGGGACAACGAGAAGGCGGAGGCTCAACCCTGCCGGAGCTCCGCCAGAAACTGCCAACCGTCGACACCCTCGCCTCGATCCGCCTCGGCAAGCGCCTGAGTGAGCTCTTCCTGCTGCTCTTCCGTCAGCTCGAAATCCTCATCTCCCTCGGGAACGAGGAGGGTGATGGTCACACCTTCCTCAAGAACCCCCTCAGGCAGGTCGAGCTGGCCGTCGATCACTTTGGCAGTCAGCAGCTTCATCGTGGGGCTATGCTACCCCAGCAGACTCAAAGATGCAGCATCAGGCGGCAAAGACTCGGTCTCGTTCCTCACGCCGGCTCCTCGGCTGCCGGGAGTACCGACGGAGTTTCCAGTGATTCTCGCCGCTTCCACAGCGCGAAGATGGCCGGGTAGACCGTCAGCTCGAGCAGGAACGAGGTGACGATGCCGCCGAACAAAGGCGCCGCGATCCGCTTCATCACATCGGCGCCGGCGCCGGCGGCCCACATGACCGGCAGCAGGCCGATCACCGTCGTCAGCACGGTCATCAGCTTGGGCCGGATGCGTTGCGCCGCGCCCTCGACGATCGCTTCGCGCAGGTCCTCGAAGCTCGAAAGCCGTCCTTCCTCGCGCCGCCGCCGCCAAGCGAGCTTCAGGTAGAGCAGCATCACCACCCCGGTCTCGGCGTCGAGCCCGGCGAGCGCGATCAGGCCGACCCAGACCGCGACGCTCAGGTGATAGTCGAGCAGCCAGAGCAGCCACACCGCGCCGATCAGCGAGAAAGGTACCGCGAGCAGCACGATGCCGACCTCGACCACCGAGCGGGTGCTGAGGTAGAGCAGCAGCACGATCAGCAACAGGGTCACCGGCACGACGATCTTGAGCCG
>DASUNJ010000858.1:0-5729 GCA_036277235.1 Thermoanaerobaculia bacterium
CGAGGTCTCGGCCGGCAGCGTGAAGAGGAAGGTCGAGCCCTGGCCGGGAGCGCTTTCCACCCGGATGTCTCCGCCCATGAGCTCGGTCAGCCTTTTGCTGATGGCGAGGCCGAGCCCGGCGCCGCCATAGCGCCGGCTCGGCGTTCCGTCGAGCTGATGGAACGGGATGAAGAGCCGCTCCACGTCCCGGTTGGAGATGCCGATGCCCGTGTCGGTGACCGCGAACCGGACCTCGAAACGCCCGCCGTCCAGGGGTTGAGCGGAGAGCGCCACACGCACCTCGCCTTTCGGCGTGAACTTGACGGCGTTGCTCAGCAGGTTGAGCAGCACCTGGCGGGTGCGGGCCTGGTCGCCGATCACGGTTTCCGGCGTGCCCGGGGAGATCGAGGAGCGGAGCGCCAGTCCCTTCCGGGCGGCCATCGGGCCGATGATCTCCAGGCTCTCCCCGAGCACGTCCCTGAGGAGGAAGGGAGCGCGCTCCACGGTGAGCTTCCGCGACTCGATGCGGGAGAAGTCGAGGATGTCGTTGATCAGCTCCAGAAGCGCCTGGCCGCTGACCAGGAGGGTCTGCACGTACTCCTTCTGGCGGGGGTGGAGAGGAGTGGTTGCGAGGAGGTCGGCCATGCCGATGACGCCGTTCATCGGGGTGCGGATCTCGTGGCTGATGTTGGCGAGGAACTCGCTCTTGGCTTGGTTCGCCGCGAGGGCCTGCTCCATCGCTTCTTCCAGGGCGCGGGTGCGGTCGCGCACCTGTTCCTCCAGCCGGAGGCGCAGCAGGTCGAGCTCGTCGTGCACCCGCCGGAAGCGCTCGGAGAGGGAGATGCCCATGGCGACCAGGACCGCCGCGAAGCCGAAGCCCGCCAGGGAGATCGGGATCGGCAGCGGGAGCATCTGGCGCGCCAGCTCGAGGATCTGGAATCCGATCAGGGCCAGTCCGCCAAAGGCGATTTTCCGCGCCTCCGGCCCGCCTCGCCGGGCCTCCTGCGCGACGAGCACGGTCGCCAGCACCAGCAGGGGAAGGAGCCACAACTGGCGGAACGCCGAGCTGGCGAGGACCGGACGGACGCTCGGCCAGAGTCCGATGAAGGCGGCCAGCGCGACGTGGGAGAGCTGGTAGGCGCGGAGCGGAAGGCGGATCGGTCGTGAGAAGAAGTGCCAGAGGAACTGGATCGCCAGCGCCGCGGCGAGATGGCCGGTGAGGTCGCTCGTCCGCATCGCGAGGGCGCGGCTTGATGTGAGCTCGTAGATCCAGTAGGTGCTGGCGAACGTGTTGACCGAGAAGGCCAGGGCGAGCAGGCCGAACCAGAGATGCTCGACCTGTTTGCGCCGGTGGCTGAAGAGGAGAAGGTGGTAGAGCGCCGCGGAGGTGAAGAGCGCGGCGAGGATGAGCAGCGGCACCTCTCTCAGCAGGGCCCTGGTCCATGACAGGCGGTTGCCGTCCCGCAGGGCCTGATACGAGCCGAGGGTCAAGGCGTCGCCGACCGGTCCGGCATCGGGATCCAGGTCCGAGGCCCAATCGATCCGCCGCACCCGGAGCGCGAGGCTCACGGTCCCGCCCTCCCCGATCGCGTCCTTGGGCACGCGGAAGACCTCGGGCATCCCGAACGGCAGCGAGGAGGACCAGCCGCGGGAGCGCCCCAGCAACCGTCCGCCCGCATAGACCTCGTACCCCCCGTAGAGCGGAGGTCCGAGGAGCAGGCCCAGACCGTCCTTGGCGGCGGCGAGGCGGGCTTCCTCGTCGAGGGGGAGGATCTCCCGGATCCAGACCAGTCCGTCGAGGTCCTCCATGCCGAGCTCCTTCCAGGTCGCCGGCAGACCTGGCGAGGAGGCGGAGGCCGGCGCGGCCAGGAGGAGGCTCGCGAGCAGGAGCGCCCGAAGGGTGCCTGGAGTCATGGGCTCCCGCGATGATAGCGCGCTTCCCTACGCGGGCATCCGCCCCTCCAGGATGGCGCAGAGCTTGGCGGTGTCGAGGTTGCCGCCGGAAACGATGCAGACCACCTTGCGCGCATCCGGGACTCCCGCCAGGGCGGCGGCGACCGAGGCGGCCCCTGCTCCTTCGGCGATGACCCGGTGGCGCTCGGCGAGGAGGCGGATGGCGTCGGCGATCTCTTCCAGGGAGACGACGCGGGAGCCGGCGATCAGCTTGCTCGCGATGGCCCACATCTCGGGCAGGAGGATCTTGCCGCCGATGCCGTCCACGAAGCTGGGTTGATAGTCGATGGTCTGGGGAGAGCCGGCGGCGAGGGCGGGGGCGAGCGGCGCGGCGGTCGAGACCTCGCAGGCGAAGACACGGGCCTCGGGGCGCAGCTCGGCGAGCGCCGCGGCGATGCCGCTCGAAAGCCCGCCCCCGCCGAAGGGAACGAGGACCGTGTCTACGTCGGGGAGGTCCTCCAGGATCTCCAGGGCGACCGTGCCGTTGCCCGCCATCACGTTGCGGTTGGCCACGGGATGGAGGAAGAGGCCGTCGAGCCCCGGGTAATGGTGCTCGGCCATCACCTGCCACCAGCGCTCCCAGGTCACCTTCACGACTCTACCGCCGAGGCGCTCGATCGCGGCGAGCTTGGTGGCCGGCGCGTGCTCGGGCACGACGGCCGTGGCCGGCACGCCGAGCTCGCGCGCGCTCCAGGCGACCCCCTGGGCCATGTTGCCGGCGCTGCAGGTATAGGCGCCCTTCCGCAGCTCCTCGGGGCTGGCCAGGCGCATGGCATTGGCAGCTCCGCGCAGCTTGAACGAGCCGATGGGCTGGAGGTTTTCCAGCTTGAGCCAGACCTCCGCCGGGGCGCGCTCGGAATTGAGGCGCACGAGCGGCGTGCGGACGATGGTTCCGGCGAGACGCTCGCGGGCGGCGCGGATCTCTTCGAGAGAAGGAGCTGAAAGGGACCTCATGGCCGGGGATCTCCGTAGGCGTAAGGCCAGTTTTTGGATTCGTGCCAGCCCGCCTCTTCGAGCAGCTGCACGTAGCGGCCGAACAATGGAGCGAGCTCCTCCGCCATCGCCACGCGGCGCGAGTACCTCGTGACCACTCGCGGTTCGTCGGGATTGAAGCCGCTGAAGTGGAAGAAGCGGGCAGCGCGGATATCGCGCTCGGGCAGGTTCCAGTACGCAGTATTGAATGCCGGGTCGCGGACGATGCCCACGTCCTCGAAAAAGGCGGGGACGAGATCGAGCCAGCGCTGGTCGTAGTGCACGCCTTCCGCGACCGCGTGCCGGCAGTGGGAGTACAGGCGCTCCTGCCACCAGGCGAGGAATCGGCGGGCTTCCGGCGAGTCGGACACCCCCAGGAAGCCGCCGTTGTAGATGCCCGACTGGAGGATGTTGAGCTCCCGCGCGATCCGGTCTCCGCCCGCGAGCGGCGCGAGCAGGTGGGGCGTCAGCAGGATCGCGGGGTCGCCGGCGGGAGCGAGGAGCGGCGTCAGGTCGCCGAGGATGAGAAGGTCGGCATCGAGGAAGACGGCGCGATGAAACCCGCGGTCGAGGAGATGGCCCAGCAGCCAGGCCTTCGCCGCCACGACGGTCTGCTGGCGCGAGTACTGGGAGAGGAAACGCGGAAGGTGGGGAAGCGCGAGCTCTTCCAGGCGCAGCAGATGGAAAGGCTCGGCCGCCGGGTCGAAGCACCCGTCGACCTCGTCGGCGAGGAGCACGAACAGCGGAACATCGGGATGTTGCTCGCGGAAGGAGCGCGCCAGGACCCGCGCGAAGGACAGGAAGTTCTTGGCGACGACGGTTCCGGCGGCGATCATGGAATGAAGGCCTCCGGGATGCCATGCTCCCGAATCCCGAAGTGGGCCGCCCAGTTGCGGAAGGCTTCGCTGTCGGAGCCGAGGAGATCCGGGAAAGCGCTCTGCACGTCGGGCCGCTCATGATAGATCGCCTGCCAGAGGCGAGTGATCGCGCTCGATGGATCAACGGGCTGGTTGAGCCACTGGAAGTAGCTGTTCGGTGATCCCGACTGCAGCGGATCGCCGAAGGCAGCGGCCTCCTCTCCGAGATCCAGGTACATCCGGCGCGCGAGATCGGGAACCGCCACCCCGTTGTCGAAGGAGCCGTAGGCATACGGCCAGATCCTGGTCTCGTGGTATCCCGACTCTTCGAGCAGAGTCCGATAGCGGTCGAACAACGCGGCGGCCGGACCGAGATCCGCCATCGTCAATCGGGTCGAGTACTTCGTCGGAGCCATCGGATCGTCCGGGCTGAAGCCGCTGAACCGGAGGAGGCGGCAGGAGAGAGAGTCGCGCTCCGGCAGGTTCCAGTGGCCGACGTTCGCGCCGGGATCGCGCAGGATGCAGACGTCCTCGAAGAGCGCGGGAACCAGGTCGATCCAGCGCTGCTCCCAGTGCATGCCCTTCGCGACGTCGTGGCGGCAGTGGGCGAACACCCGGTCCTGCCACCAGGTCAGAAACTCGCGGGCTTTCTCGGAGACACCAAGAAGGCCGATGTTGAAGACTCCCGACAGGAGGATGTTGAGCTCGCGCTCCGGCCCGACCGGCGCCAGCAGGTGGGGAGTGAGGACGATCGAGCACGTTTCCAGCTTCTCGAAGCTGGGCGTGTGGTCGCCAAGGACGAGGCTCTCCTGCTTGAAGAAGGCGACGCTGTCAAATCCCTGGTCCAGGAGATGGCTCAGCAGCCAGGGAGTCGCCGCGTAGCTCAGCGGCTGTTGCGTGTAATGAAAGCGGAAGCGCTCGAGGCGGGGGATCCCCAGGTCGGAGAGGCGAAGCAGGTGGAACGGCTCGGCCGCCGGATCGAACCAGCCGTCGACCTCGTCGGCCAGGAGGACGAAGAACGGAACCTCCGGGTGATGCTCCTGAAAAGACCGCGCCAGGACCCGCGCGAAAGACAGGTAGCTCTTGGCGACGATGGTGCCGGCGGCGACGTGGCCCATGCATCGGATAGTATCGGAACCATGAAAGCCAGAAAGGTCATCGTCGATTCGCTGGGCCGGCTGCCCGCGTTCAGCCACGCGGTCATCGCCGGGGATTTCATCTACGTCGCGGGGACGCTGGGCACGAAGCCCGGCGGGCTGGAGCTGGTCGAGGGGGGCACCCGCGCAGAGACGACCCAGACGCTGCGGAACATCGAGACCATCCTGAAGGAATGCGGCGCCTCGCTGGCCGACCTCGTGAAGGTGAACGTCTATCTCGCGGACATGAAGACGTTCGCGGAGATGAACGCCGCTTATCTGGAAGTGATCGGCTCGGACCCGCCCGCTCGCATCACGGTCGGCGGAGTCGATCTGGCTCTGGGCGCGGCGGTCGAAATCGATGCGGTGGCCTGTAAGCCGCGGACCTGAGCAGGCATGGCACGAATGTGCCATGCCGCTTCAGGTTCACTAACAGATCAGAAGTCGCAGGTGTCAGCGGGGCACTCGTTGTCGGTCAGGCAGTCCTGGCCGAAGTGGATCTCGCAGCAGTAGTTATCGTCGAAAGGTTCGTAGCACCGCTTCTCCGCGGTCTGGAACGTGTCGTTGCAGTAGCTGTTGGTGCACAGCTCGCGGAACCTCTGGGTGCTGTACTGCTCGACCTCGCCGTAGCCGAAGTGCCAGTCCATATCCCAGTCACAGTAGGAGGATGAGGTCACCGGAACCCACTTCTCATCCACCGCATCGCAGACGTCGCCCGCGCCGTCCTGGTCGCAGTCGATCTGGTTCGAGTTCGCGTCGCAGGCGCAGTTGTCGGAATCGTTGGCAATGCCGTCGCCGTCGAGGTCGGTGTCGAATTCGCTGCCGCCGCAGG
>DASUNJ010000859.1:0-8640 GCA_036277235.1 Thermoanaerobaculia bacterium
CTGGAACAGCGGCGTGCGGCTGGTGTCTCTCTCGGGCCGCACCTCCTCCACCACCTTCTCGAATGGCACGTCCTGGTGGGCGTAGGCTCCGAGCGCCGCCTGCCGCACCCGCGCCAGCAGCTCGGTGAACCGTGGATCGCCGCCGGCATCCACCCGCAGCACCAGGGTGTTGACGAAGCAGCCGACCAGGGTCTCCAGGCAGGCGCGGTTGCGCCCCGCCACCGGTGTCCCCACGGCCACGTCCGCCTGGCCTGCCGTGCGCGCGAGCTGGGTGACGAAGGTGGCGGCGAGCACCATGAACGGCGTCGCGCCGGTCCGGCGGGCCAGCCCTTCGAGGGCGGCCATCGTCTCCACCGCGACCAGATCCTGGCGCGCAGCGCCGCGCGAGATGGTCACCGCGGGCCGCGCACGGTCGGGCGGCAGCGCCAGCGGCACCAGCCCGACCAGGTGCTCCCGCCACCAGGCGAGCTGGCCGGCGAGCAGCGGCCCGGCGAGCCAGCTGCGCTGCCAGTGCGCGTAATCGGCATACTGGAGCGGCAGCTCCGGCAGCGGCGAAGGCCGGCCGGACGCAAATGCCTCGTAGAGAGTAGCGAGCTCGCGCACCAGGATGCCCAGCGACCAGCCGTCGGCGGCGATGTGGTGGAGCGTCACCAGGAGGGCGTGATCTTCGCGCCCGAGGCGCAGCAGGGCGACGCGCAGCAGCGGCCCGCGCCCGAGGTCGAACGGCCGGCGGACCTCCTCGCGGGCGAGCCGGAGCACCAACGGCTCGCGCGCGGACGCCGACAGGCCGGCGAGGTCGATCACCGGGATTGCCACCTCCAGGCCGGCCTCCACCACCTGCGCCGGAGCGCCGTCGCTGCGCACATAGCGCGTCCGCAGCACGGCGTGACGACGTACGATCTCGCCCACGGCTTGGGCGAGGGCCGCCTCGTCCAGAGGCCCGGCGGCGCGGAAGGCGGCGTGCACGTGGTAGGCCGGCTGGCCGGGCAGGAGCTGCTCGAGGAACCAGAGGCGCTCCTGCGCGAAGGAGAGCGGCAGAGGCTCGCCCGTGCTCCACGGATGCCGCTCGATCGTGTCACCCGCATCCCGCCGCGGGTAGCCCAGCGACTCGGCCATCGCCCAGGTCGGAGCTCCCAGGAAGTCCTCCGCGTAGGCCTCGCGCCAGCGTTCGGCTACCGAGCGGTCAACCCCGGCGTGCTCGTGGAACTTGACGTCGCCCAGCATCCGCGACTCGGCGTGGATGCCGTCGGTCATGCGCTCTCGTTTGCGCTCGTAGGGCTCCGCCATCAGCGGGTCGTACTCGATTCCGAGGAACTCGCAGACTCCGGCGAGAACGCGGTGCGGATCGGCGAGCAGGTCCTCGAAGCGCACCGCGTAGCGGCGCCCGAGAGGCACGCTCGCGAGGAAGGAGAGGATGTTCTCGTGCGAGGCGGTCCAGATCAGCTCTGCCAGCTCGCGGCGGGAAAACGGATGCTGTCGCCGGAAGAAGATCTGGTCGAGCTTGACCTCCTCGAACGAGCGGATCATGCCGTACGGATGGCGGATCAGATGGAGGTAGCGCGCGCCCTCGAAGATCTCCTCGGCGCGCGCCAGGACCGCCGGGTCGAGGGCGTACGACGGCGTCTTGTCGACCAGCAGCCGGTCGCCCAGCCAGCTCTGGAGCTGGCGGTAGAAGCGCTGCGTCGACCAACCGTCGCGCTCGTAGCCGGCGATCAGCTCTTCGGCCTCCTCCGCCCGGCAGCCGCGCAGCTCCATCATCGCGCGGACCGCCCCTTCGAGCCAGAAGAGGTCGCGCCCCTCGCGGCCGGAGAAGGCCACCCGGCGGGCGGCGAGGGTGTGGAAGCCGAGCAGCTCGAGCTCCGGCGGCGCGAAAAGCCGCAGGTGGCCGCCGAGCATGACGCGCAGCAGCGTGGTGCCCGAACGCGGCGGCGCCAGGAGGAAGACCGCCGGAGGGTTCTTCGCCTCGGCTGGCCTGGACGCAACCGGCGGCAGTGGATCGAGATAGCTTCGCAGCTCGGTGATGCGGCCCGCGTCGATGCGGCTGGCGGCATGGGCGGATGCAGACGCCGCCCGTCCCAGCGACTCTGCCCCCCAGACCCGCTCCACCGCCGCGGCATAGCCGTCGACCAGGAAGGAGGCGAGCTCGGCCACGCTCGGCGCGTCGAAGATCGTGACGACATGCACCACCTCGCCGAGCGCCTCCTGCAGGCGGTTGATCAGGATGGCGCCGGAGAGGGAGCTACCGCCCAGCGCGAAGAAGTCGTCGTCGCGCCCGACCCGCTCGACCTTGAGGACCTGGGCGAACAGGCCGGCGAGGTAGCGCTCCAGCGCCGTCCGGGGCGGCTCCTGCGGCACGGGGGCAGGCGCCGTGCGCGCCTCTTCCGGGGCCGGCAGGGCGCGGCGGTCGATCTTGCCATTCGCGGTCAGCGGCAGCGCGGCGAGCTGCACGAAGGCGGTCGGCACCATGTAGTCCGGCAGCGCACCTGCCAGGCTGCGACGCAGCTCGCCCGCCAGGTCGGGATCCTCCACTGCCGCCGGCGCCGCAGGGACCACGTAGGCGACCAGCCGCCGCTCTCCGGATCCGTCCTGCCGCGCCAGCACCACCGCCGCCTTGACCGCCGGGTGGCGCTCGATGGCCGCCTCGATCTCCCCCAGCTCGATACGGAAGCCGCGCAACTTGACCTGTTGGTCGATGCGGCCGAGGTACTCCAGATCGCCGTCGGGCAGGCGGCGGGCGAGGTCGCCGGAACGATAGAGCCGCGCTCCCGGCTCGCTGCCGAACGGATCGGGCACGAACCGCTCGGCGGTCAGCTTCGGCTGTCCCAGGTAACCGCGAGCCAGCCCGGCGCCGCCGACCAGGATCTCCCCCGGCACGCCGACCGGCAGGGGAGCGAGCGTCGAGTCTGACACATAGACCCGGAGGTCCGGGATCGGGCGGCCGATCACGCTCCCCTGCCCCTCGGTCACGTCGCGCCGGGTGATCGGCCGGTAGGTGACGTGAACCGTGGTCTCGGTGATGCCATACATGTTCACCAGCACCGGCCGGGCGTCGCCGTGGCGGCCGATCCACGGCGCGAGCGCCGGCAGGTCGAGCGCCTCGCCGCCGAAGATGACCCAGCGCAGCGCAAGGTCGTCCGGGGCGACCTTCTCCTCGGCCCACATGAGCTGGCGGAAGGCCGAAGGGGTCTGGTTGAGCACCGTCACCCGTTGCTCGGCGAGCAGCCGGCAGAACAGGTCGGGCGAACGGCTGATCCAGTAGGGCACGACCACCAGCCGGCCGCCGTACGCCAGCGCTCCCCATAGCTCCCAGACCGAGAAGTCGAACGCCGCCGAGTGGAAGAGCGTCCAGACGTCGTCGGGGCCGAAGCCGAACCAGCGCTCGGTGGCGCGGAGCAGTCGCGCGGCATTGGCGTGGGTCACCATCACGCCCTTGGGGCGGCCTGTGGAGCCGGAGGTGTAGATTACGTAGGCGAGGTCCGCCGGCGTGGCGTCGTTCTTCGGGGCTCGGGCGCTGCGGCGCGCGATCGCACGGGCGTCGCCGTCCAGGCTGACCACCCGCGCCCCATCCATCGGCAGCCGGCCGCGCAGTTCCTCCGTGGTCACCACCACTCTTGCCTTCGAGTCGGCCACCATGTAGGCGAGGCGGTCCTCGGGATAGACCGGATCGAGCGGCAGGTAGGCGCCGCCCGCCTTGAGCGCCGCCAGGATCGCCACCACCAGACCCTCAGACCGTTCGAGCAGCAGACCGACCCGCGCATCCCGACCGACGCCCAGGGAACGCAGGTGGCGTGCCAGACGGTTGGCCCGGCGGTCCAGCTCCCCGTAAGTCAGGCTCCGTCCCTCGCAGACCACGGCCACTGCACCAGGCATGGTGGCGGAGTGCGCGGCGAATAGCTCGTCCAGACGCCGGGTCGTCGGCTCCACCGGCTCCTCCACAACCCAGCCGAAGAGGACCTGTCGGAGCTCCGACGCGGTCAGCAGAGGCACGTCGCCGAGCCGGCGGCCGGGGTCCTCCGCCAGCCCAACGAACAGTGTCGCGAAGTGGCCCAGCAGGCGTTCGGCGGCATCCTCCTCGAGGCGTCCGCTCCGGTAGAGGAGCCGCAGCGACACTTCCGGTCCCGGCTTCGCGACCAGGGTCAACGGGAGGTTCGCGCGGCCGATCGCCTCCATCTCTTCCACCCGCAGCCCTTCCCGCCGCGCGGCGGCGGCCGGCTCCACCGGATAGTTCTGGAACACCACCAAGCTCTCGAACAGCGGCAGGTCGCGCGGCACACCGCTCCACTCCTGCACCTGGGTCAGCGGCGTGTGCTCGTGGCGGCGCAACTCGATCAGGCGGTCGCGGAGTTCCGCCAGCCAGGGTTGCAGCGGCCGGTCGGAAGCCACCGGAAGGCGCACGGGCAGGGAGTTGATGAACACCCCCAACATCTTCTCGATGCCCGGCAGGCCGGTCTCGCGCCCCGACACGGTAGCGCCGAAGATCACCTCGGGCTGGCCGCTGTACCGGCCGAGCAACAACCCCCAGGCTGCCTGTACGAGAACGTTGACCGTGAGCTGATGACGCCGCGCAAAGGCGGCCAGCGCGGCGCTGTCCTCCGGCGACAGCCGGGACCGGAGCTGCCGGTCCTGGCTGCCGCCGCGACCGGCGGCGACAGGGGGCCGGTCAACGGTAAGCGGAGTGGGGGCCGTGACGCCGGCCAGAGCCGTCCGCCAGAACGCCTCAGCCTCGGCGAGGTCCTGGCGCTGCAGCCAGGCGATGTGATCCCTATAGGGGCTGGGCCGCTCGATCTCGGCCTCGCCGCCGCGGCGAAACGCGTCATAGAAGAGGAACACATCGCGGAAGACGAGGGGCCAGGACCAGCCGTCGAGCAGCAGATGGTGATGACTCCAGAGGAACCAGTGCGCATCCCCGGCCAGCCGCAGCAGCACGCAGCGCAGCAGGGGCGGCCGGTCGGGCGCGAAGCCGTGTGCCCGATCGGCAGTGAGGAGCTCCGCCAGCCGCTCCTTCTGCTCGGCCGCGCCGAAGTGCCGCCAGTCCTCCTCCCGCCAGGGCAGCTCCGCCTGGCCATGCACCACCTGGAGGGGGGCGTCGAGACCACGCCAGCGGAACGAGGTGCGCAGCACCGGGTGGCGCTCGACGACCGCCTCCCAGGCGCGCCGGAATGCCGCCGCATCCAACTCGCCGTGCAGCCTGCAGGTGAGCTGCAGCACGTAGACGCCGGAGCCCGGGGCGGAGAGGGTGTGGAAAAGCAGTCCCTCCTGGAGAGGCGCCAGCGGATAGAGATCCTCGATGCCGCGTTCGCCTCCGAGAAGCCGGTCGAGGCTCGCCGCGTCGAGCCCCGCCAGGGGGAAGTCCGACAGCGTATAGCCGCCCTTCTCCGGCGACAGGCAGTGCCCGATCAGCAGCCGCAGCTCGGCGAGGCAGCCGTCCGCCAGATCCTGTACCGTAGCACGCCGGAAGCGCCGTCCGCTGAAGCTCCAGTCGAGGCGCAGGCGGCCGCCGGCGATCAGACTATTGATTTCGATCTCGTGGCTGCGCTCGCCGCGCGGGCTGCGGCCGAGCCCCGGCGGCTCGGCGGCGAAGGCGAACAGGGAGCCGGCGGGCAGAACCTGGTCGAACTGCCCCAGGTAGTTGAACAGGATCTGCGGCTGCGGCAGGGCGGCGAGGCGGCCGGCCAGGTCCGGCTCGCCCATATAGCGCAGCAGACCGTAGCCCAGACCATGGACCGGCATGGCGCGCAGGGTTTCCTTTACCGACTTCAAGGCGGCGCCCGGCTCCCCGATCCCCAAGTCGAGCGTCACCGGATACAGGGTAGTGAACCAGCCGACGGTGCGCGACAGATCGAGATCCTCGGCGATCTCCTCGCGGCCGTGCCCCTCCAGGTCGACCCGCAGCGATCCGGCCCCGGTGCGCCGCGCGAAGGCCAGAGCCAGCGCGGCCAACAGCGCGTCGTTGATCTCGGTCCGATAGGCGGCCGGGACGTCACGCAGCAGCGCGCGGGTCTCGTCGGGATCGAGCGCGACCGAAAGCGTGGCCAGCGCAGCCACGGTGTTGGTCCCGTCCGGATCGTCCGGAGCCAACGCGGCGAGCGGCGCCGGCGGCGGGGCCAGCCAGGCGGCGGCTTCCGCCGCCTGTGGCGCGGTCCGGGCGAGACCGATCAGCCTCTCCGCCCAGCGCCGGTAGGAGGTCGTGCGGGGCGGCAGGGAGACACCCCCGTCGGTGGCGAGCTGGCGGCAGGCGCGTTCGAGATCACCCAGCAGGATGCGCCAGGAGACGCCGTCGATCGCCAGATGATGGACGACTACCAGCAGACGGCTGTCTCCAGGGTCGTCGAGGCCCAGGTCGATGCGGGCCACCCGCACGAGAGGGCCGTGCTCCAGGTCCAAGCTGGCCTGCAACCCGGCCGTCAACCCGCTCAGCGCCTCCTGCCGTGCCTCCGGCGGCAGGGCTGCGAGGTCGATCTGCCCGAACGGCACCCGCCCGTCCCAGGAGGCGATAGAGGCCCGCCAGCCCTTGGTGCCACGCACACAACGCAGGCGCAGGGCGTCGTGATGGGAGAGCAGGTGGGCCACCGCCTGCCGTAGCAGCTCCGGAGCTAGGTCCTCCCTGAGCGCCAACATCACCGCCTGGTTCCAGTGATGGGGATCGACGAGCTCGCGGGCGAAGAACCAGCGCTGGATTGGAGTCAGGGGGAGCGGCCCGGAGATCGGCCCCTCATCCGCAACGCCAGCCTTGAAGGACGCCACCGCCGCCAGCTCTGCCACCGTCCGGTGTTCGAACAGTTGCCGTGGCGTGACCCGGAGTCCCGCCTCCCCGGCCCGGGAGATGATCTGGATGGTCAGGATCGAGTCGCCGCCCAGGGAGAAGAAATCGTCGTGGACGCCCACGCGCCCGACTCCCAGCACCTGCTCCCAGAGACCGGCCAACAGGGCCTCCATCGGGGTCCGCGGCGCCGCGTAGTGAGCCTCCTCCCGCCGCTCGGCCGCAGGCGCGGGGAGGGCCCGCCGGTCCAACTTGCCGTTGGGCAGGCGCGGCAAGCTTTCCAGAACTACGAACGCCGCCGGCACCATGTAGTCGGGCAGCCGCTCCGCGAGGTGGCGGCGCAGCTCCTCGACGGCCGGCGCGGGTCCGCCGTCCACCGTCACGATATAGGCCGCCAGCCGCCGCGCTCCCTCCTGGTTCTCGCGAGCCAGCACCACCGCTTCGCGCAGAGACGGATGGCGGCAGAGCGCCTCCTCGATCTCGCCCAGCTCGATCCGGAATCCGCGCACCTTGACCTGATGGTCGATGCGGCCGAGGAACTCCACCCGGCCGTCGGGCAGATGGCGGGCGAGATCGCCGGTGGTGTAGAGCCGCGCGCCCGGCTCGGCCGAGAAGGGATCGGGGAGGAACCGCTCGGCGGTCAGGTCAGGCCGTTCCAGATAGCCGCGCGCCAAGCCGCCGCCGCCGAGCAGAAGCTCGCCCGCGGTGCCGGTCGGTACCGGCTGGAGCAGGCTGTCCACCAGGTAGAGCCGCGTGTCGGCGATCGGCCGGCCGATGGTCGCCGGCCCGCCGGGCGCACGCAGCGTGAAGGTCGAGTAGGTCGTGTCCTCGGACGGACCGTAGAGGTCGAACACGCGGCGGACCCCGCGCCGGTAGATCTCGTCGACGAGCTGCGGGCGGAGCGGCTCGCCGGCCAGATTGACCGTCCGTACCGAGGCGGGCAGGCTGTCGAGGAGCTGCGCGATCACCGACGGCACGGTATTGACCAGCGTGACCGACCCGGCGGCGGGCAGCTCCGGCAAGGCCAGGGCGTTCTCGGCCAGGATGACCGTCCCTCCCACGGCGAGCGGGACGAAGATCTCGAAGATCGAGAGGTCGAAGCAGATGGAGGTCGCGGCGAGGACGCCGGCCAGGTCTTCCGCGGAGAACACCTGTCGCGCCCAACCCACGAGGATTGCCGCGCTCCGGTGCTGGATCGCGACCCCTTTGGGCCGTCCCGTCGAGCCGGACGTGTAGATGATGTAGGCGAGATTTCCGGCCGTGGTCGCTGGCGGCAACGGCTCCGCGCTCTCCTGCGCGATCCGTGACTCGTCGCCGTCGAGGCGCACCACCCGGGCTCCATGCCCTGGCAGGCCGGGCAGCAGCTCGTCCTGGGTGACGAGGACGGGCGCCTGCGTGTCCTCCAGGATGAAGGCCAACCGCTGCGGCGGATAGGCGGGATCGAGAGGGACGTAGGCCCCCCCGGCGCTCAGGATGCCGAGCATCCCGACCAACATCTCGGCCGAGCGCTCGGCGCAGAGGCCGACCAGGACGTCCGGCCCCACGCCCAACCCCCGCAGGTGGTGGGCGAGCCGATTCACCCGCCGCTCCAACTCACCGTAGGTCCACCGCTCCGCGCCGCAGACCAGCGCCACCGCCTCCGGCCGCCGCCGCACCTGCTCCCGGAACAACTCGTGGAGGCAGACCTCGCTCGCCACGTCCGACCGGGTGTCGCTCCACTCCACCAGGAGCTGGTGGCGCTCCGCCTCGCCGAGCGGCGAGGCGAGATCGTGGCGGCCGTCGGGATCGAGCGACCTGGCGCTCAGGGTCCACGAGTAGTAGCCCAGCAGCACAGCGGCCTGCTCCCGGCGGAGCACGCGGGGGTCGTGCTTCAGGCTGAT
>DASUNJ010000860.1:0-4131 GCA_036277235.1 Thermoanaerobaculia bacterium
GCCGGGCCGCGATGATCGCCATCGCCGCGGCGCAGGCCGCGCTCCTCGCCCTGTTCCTCTTTTTCGCTGCCGCCGCGGCGAAGAACGGGGCCGATCCCTGGCCCAGCCTCGCCGGCCTGCTCGTCGCTCTTCCCGCCGCCGCCCTGGCCGCGATGCCCGTCCGCTTCCTGGCCCGGCCGCTGGCCCTGATTGCCGCATTCCTCCCTTTCTCCGGCGGATGGCTGCCGGTCGGCCTCGGGGCCGTGCTCCTGATCGCCGCGGACGCTCTCGCCGGCCCCCTTCGGAAGACCCCGCCGGGGATTTCGTTCGCCCGAAGGGGGACCGGCCGCTGGCCCGAAGCGCGGATCGCCTGGCGCGCCCTCGGCGGCTCGCTCCTGGGCGCATACCTGACCGGCCTGCTCCCTCTCGGCGCCGCCGTGCTGTTCATCCGCAACAACGAGCTCGCCCCGGTCCACGTCCGGCTGGGAGCGCTCCTCGGCGGCGGCACCGCCGTGGTCCTCCTCCTCGCCAGCCTGGGAGAGAGCCTGGCCGTCCGCCGCCCGGCCTGGCCCTGGTCGCGCTCGCTCCCGTGGACGGCCCGGCAACGCGTGCTCTTCGACAGCCTCTTCCTGGGGGCGCACGCCCTCCCGCTCGTCCTGCTCACCTCCTGGATCGAGCCGCTCGCGGCCGTCGCGGTCCTCCTGGTGATCCCGCTCCTCGCCGCGCGGACAGCCGGAGCCGTGCGCCGCGCGCCGGAGCGCCGGACCGGGGCCTCGGGGGAGATCCTGATCGAGGGGATGCTCCTCGCCGCGGCCGTGGCCCTCTTACCGTGGGGCTCCTTGGTGGCATTGACTGGGGCACCGTGGGCGATCCGCGCCGCGGCCGAGCGCGAGCGGCGGCAGAAAGTCAGCCGCTGGCAGGAGATCCACCACCTCGCCGTGGGCGATCCCCAGTCCTGGAGCTCGGGATGATCCATTTGGAACAGGTCGGGTTCTCTTACCGCGACGGCCAGCCGGTCCTCTCCGAGGTGAGCGTGGAGATCCCCGCGGGTCTCACCCTCCTCCTGGGACCTAACGGCTGCGGCAAGAGCACGCTCCTCAAGATCGCGGCGGGAGTCGAGCAGCCCGACCACGGGAGGGTCGTGGTGGACGGCCATGACCTCTGGACCGCTGAAGCCGAGGCGCGGCGGACCCTCGCCTACGTGCCCGAGCAACCGGACCTGACCCCCTACGCCACGGTGCGGGAGATCCTCGGCCTCGTCTGCCGCCTGCGCGGAGAGCCCCGCCAGGCTGTCGAGCAGGCGCTCGCGCTGGTCGGGCTCGACCGCCTGGCGCACCGCTCGGTGCGGGAGCTGTCCATGGGCCAGCGCCGCCGGGCCGTGCTCGCCGCGGCCCGCATCGGCACGCCGGTCCACCTCCTCCTCGACGAACCCCTGGAAGCCATGGACCGCGGCGCCCGGGAGGACATCCTGGCCTGGATCGGAAACCGTCTCGCCGCGGGCGCCGCCGTCGTAGTGGTCTCCCACGACATCGAGCCCTTCGCGCCCCTGGCGGACCGGGCCTTCACCGTGCGGGACGGCCGCTGTGTCAGCTCGGGAGAGCTGCCGGGCGACCCCGGAGAGAGGATGGCCGTGCTGGAGAGGCTGGCGCGGGGGTGAGGGCTGTTGTCCTGCTTGCCCTCCTGGCCCTCGCCTGCCAGCCGCGGGAGCGCGCCGCCGGCCCGCTCCCCCAGGAAGCCTACGTCTGGCAGCGGGCGTGGACCCCGGCCGTGCGCGAGGCGGTCAGCCAGGCGTCGGATTTCGCGGGCCTGACGGTGCTCGCCGCGGAGATCGACCTCTCCCACTCCCCTCTGCGTGCATTCCGGGTCGGGATCGACTGGCAGGCCTTGAGGGATGCCGGCAGGCCGGTGGGACTGGCGCTGCGCATCGGCCGCTTCCAGGGCTGGGGCGGCGGCACCGGCCGTTTCGAGGACGAGCCGGAGACCGTCCGGCGGCTCGCCGATCTCGCCGGAGAGCTGGCGAACCAGGCCCGCTCCCACGGGCTCGACCTCCAGGAGATCCAGATCGACTACGACTGCCCCGAGTCCAAGCTCTCCGACTATCCCGCGTTCATCGACGCCGTGCGCCGGAGCGCGGCGCCCACTCCAGTCACAATCACCGCCCTCCCCACCTGGCTGCGGCAAGAGCGGGCGTTCCGGAGCCTCTCGCGGAAGGCGGACGGCGTCGTCCTCCAAGTCCACTCGCTGAGGCCAAACTCCGACCTGGTCAACCCCGGCGAGGCGGCCCGGGCCGTGGAAGAGGCGGCCAAGGCCGGACGGCCGTTCCGGGTCGCGTTGCCGACCTATTCCACGGCCGATCCAGACGCCATGGCCAGTTTGGTAGAGCGCTGGACCGCCGACCGTCCGCCGGAGCTTGCGGGCCTGGTCTGGTATCGGCTCCCGGTCGCTTCCGAAACTCATAACTGGCCGCGGGCCACGCTGAAAGCCGTGATGACCGGCCGCGCTCCCCGGCGGGAGATCCGCACCGCTCTGCGCCGTCCGAACCCCGCCCTGGTCGAGATCGACCTCCTCAACACCGGCGAAGCCGAGGTCCTGCCGCCCTCCCGCGTCGATCTGCGCTGGGATTCGGATACTCTGATCGCAGCCGACGCTCTATTCGGATACAGGCTCCTCCGCTCAGGTCCACGCGAGGCCCGGCTGGAGAACCCCGAATCGATCCGCGCCGTGCGGCCCGGCGAGCGGCGGACGATCGCCTGGCTGAGATTCAAAGATTTCCCGGAGGTCCACGTTGAGATCCCGTGAACCCCTCACCCCCCTAGCCCCCCTCTCCCATCGCACTCCCACCCAACCGGGAGAGGGGGGAAGCTGCAAAACGAAAGGGAGGGGGCGCCCCTCTCCCGGCGGAAGGGTGTGCGATGGGAGAGGGGATGGGGGTGAGGGGCCGCGGCTGCCGCTCCTGATCGCCGTTGCGCTCCTGATCTCCGTCCCGGTCCTCTGGGCCTGCTCGCCTTACCTCCCCAACTGGCTGCTGGGATCGGAAGAGGCGTTCTTCCGCGGCCCCACGGGAATGTTCGCCGGCGAACTGGACCGGCTCCGTTCTGGAGACAGGCCGCCGTTCAAGGCCCTGCCGGGCAGGGACGGCTACGACGCCGAGATCCTCGCGGCTGACCGGGCGGACCTCGAGCGGGCGCTGCAGGCGCACGGCACCTGGCCGATGCTGCGCGGGAAGGTCGTGGAAAACGCCATGCGGCTCCGGCAGGACATGTCCCGGAACCATGCGTATCTCGAAAACCTCCTGCGCTTCGGCGTGACCAGGCCCGAGCCCACCCCCTCCGGCCTGACCGTCCCCCAGCCGATGCTCCCCGAGTTCGCCGACTACCTCGAAGGGGCGATCGCGTACCGCGACTGGCGTCCCAAGGCCGCGGCCCAGACTTGGGAGAGGCTGCTCCGGCGGCCTCCGGAGCAGCGGCGCTTCCGCTCCACCTGGGCGGCCTTCATGCTCGGCAAGCTCCACATTCGCAGCGATCCGGACCGCGCGGTGAAATCGTTCCAGCTCACCCGCGAGCTCGCCTCCCAGGGATTCGAGGACAGCCTCGGCCTCGCCGCCTCCAGCCTCGGCTGGGAGGCCTGGGCCGAGGCCGACCGGAAGCGCTACGACCGCGCCCTCGTCCTCTACGCGCGGCAGATGCGGACCGGCGACGATACCGCCTTCAGCTCGTTGAAGCTCACGTCCGCTGCCGCCCTGCGCGCCGGCCCCGAAGCCCTTGCCGCGGTCGCACGCGATCCCGAGGCCCGGGCCATCCTCACTGCCTGGCTGGTCTCCCACGAATTCGAGCCCGGCCAGGAGTGGCAAGAGGCGCTCAAGGCCGCGGACGTGCACGATATGGCCGGCGCCGACCGCCTCGCCTGGGCGGCCTACCTGGCCGGCGACTTCGCCTCGGCCGACTCCTGGCTGGACCGGGCGCAGGAACAATCGCCCGTCGCAAAATGGGTCCGGGCCCGTCTGCTGCTGCGCGACGGCAAGCTGGACGAGGCCCGCGACCTCCTCGCCGGGGCCGCTCGCGACCTTCCCGACCTCGGGTTGAACCTGGATGACGCCATGCAGATCGTCTACGAATCCGGGGAGGTCCTGGCCGCGCCCCAGCGGGCCATCGG
>DASUNJ010000861.1:0-8356 GCA_036277235.1 Thermoanaerobaculia bacterium
GGCGGAGGAGGCGATGGTGGAGCACCAGGGTCGGAGTGTTTTCGATGCCGTGCTCGAGCGTCACCTCGACGATGCGATCGAGCCGCGCATCATCGACCGCGCCCCATTGGGCGAGCCGGTTGACCATATGGTCGCGGTCCAGGGTCGATGGCGGCGGGATCCCCAGCAGGTGCTCCACCCCCGGCAGCAACGCCTCGTCGTAGCCGAGCTGGTACGGCACGTGCGACAGCACCGGCAGGCCACGCTCCCTGGCCTCCGCGACGAGAGCGCGAATCTGCTCGACCGTCAGGTCTTCGTACGACTTGACGCACTGATGGCCGGCGGCGGCCACCTCGCCGACCGCCTGTCGCGCCTCCTCCGGGGTGGAGACGACGATCGAGTTCACCCAGCGGCGCTCGCCGCCGGTGATGAACGGGCCGCAGGAGAAGATCCGCGGTCCGGGAAACTCCCCCTTGGCCATCCCCTCGCGGGCTGCGTCGACGGCGGTGCCGGAGAGGTCTCCGGGCTCGCGCAGGGTGGTGATGCCATAGGCGAGATTGAGCAGGCTGATGTACTCGGTGAGCCGCAATGGCGTGGACGGCGGCAGGTGCGAGTGCATGTCGATGAGGCCGGGCAGCACGTAGTGCCCGCGGTAGTTGGCGAGCACCTCGCCCACCTCAGGAGCCCCCCCGACCGAGACGATCCTGTCGCCGGAGAGCACCACGGTACGCCCCGCGGCGCGGTCGCGCCCGGGGTTGATGACGGTGACCTGCGGCAGGACGACGCTCTGCCCGGCGACGCCGAGCGGCACGACCTCGGCCGGCGGGGAAAACTTTACCTTGAGGAAGAGCGCCCCTGTCACGCCCAACAGCACGAGGATTCCACAACCGATGGCCAGTCGACGCTTCATGATCCCAGTATTTTAGTATTCCGCAACGCCACGCGCCAGAGCTACGCTCCTTTTGGGAAGGGGCCGTCGCGGCATGGAGGTTTGCGCGGAGGAAGACGATCCCGGAGTAGGGCCTTCCCTGGGAGCGCCGGCATCTTGCCGGCTTGTCCGGATCAATCGGCGGAACGCCGGCCATTCCAAAGGAAGAACCGGCGCGGCCTTCAGCTCACTGCCGAGCGCCGGGCTTCGAGCGCGCTTCCGGATCTGCGCGTACCCAGTTGATCGTGAAGTTTGTGGTCTGGCCCTGGTAGTCGAAGCTGCCCGAAAGCTTGAGGATGTTGCCTTCCAGAGCATACTGCGGGTCAGGCGCGTGCGCCAGACGCCGACGAGAAGCGCAGGATCGTCCGCTGCGAAGACCTGCGTCGCGACCAAGGCAACAAGAAGCGAGAGAATCGCGCTCTTCATTGGATGCTCCTACTCGGCGGCCTCCAGAAAGGCGCGCATCTCCGGTTCCTTGGCCGCCTCGACCAGAGCTTGCTTGTGCTCGCCGAGCTTGGCTCCGGCCGCGATCAAGAGGTGGACGCCCTCGAGATGGGGCTCTTGACCCTGGAGCCCACTCCACGGTTTATCCTTCTCTCCATGGCGGATGAGACACTCGATCGGCCCCTCCAGGCGGGAGAGCTGGCGCGGCGGGCAGGGGTGAGCAAGGACACCCTGCGGTTCTACGAGCGGAAGGGGCTCCTCCCCCGGCCGCGGCGCACGGCGAACAACTATCGCGCCTACCCGCCCGAGACGGTCGAGCGCGTGCTCTGGCTTCGGCGGGTGCTCGCCGCGGGGTTCACCCTGGACGAGCTGGCGCGCATCCTCGCGCTGCGGGAGAGCGGCGGCATCCCCTGCCGACAGGTACGGAACCTCGGCGCGGCCAAGCTGGCCGAGATCGAGGAGCGCCTCCGCGATCTGGAGGCGACGCGCGACAGTCTCCGGGACCTGCTCACCGACTGGGACCGGCGCCTTGCGGAAGCGGGCCCGGACCGGCGCGCCGGGTTGTTGGAGTCCCTTCCCCCCTTCCCCCGAAAGGAGAGATCCCGATGAAGAAGCCCACGCTTCTGGCCGCTCTGGTGGTAATTGCATTCGTTCCCGTCCTGGTCGCCGAGGAGCCTCCGGCGTGCCCGCTCCATGCAGCTCATTCCAAGGCGGAGGCGGAGCTCGACCAGCGAGGCGACCGGGTCATGGGGCTCGATCACACCCGCACCACCCACCATTTCAAGATCGAGCCCGACGGGGGCGTCATCCAGGTCGATGCGAACGACGCGGCTGACACGGAAAGCCGGCAAGCCATCCGAACCCACCTGTTCGAGATTGCCGGGGACTTCTCCCGCGGTGACTTCTCCTCCCCCTACGCCATCCATCAGCGGGTCATGCCTGGCGTCCCCGTCCTGATCGAGAAAAAGGAGGCGGTCCGCTATCGCTATGAAGAGACCGAGCGGGGCGCACAGGTGCGAATCGTCACTCAGGATCCCGCCGCCGTGGGCGCCGTCCATGAATTCCTGCGCGCCCAGATCGGCGACCATCGGACAGGAGACCCGCTCCACGGGCATGCTCAGTAGCGGAGGCGGGTCGTTACCCGGTCCACATCTGTCACTTTCCACTGGCCGTCTTTCAGCGCCAGGGAAATCACCTGTCGAACGATGAAGTACTCGCTCGTCAGGACGCGGTAGCTCAGATGCAGCTCCGGCTTGTCCGAGGAGAAGGCCTGCCCCAGGATCCAGGCGCCCATGCGGACCGTGCCCTGGCAGTCGATGATCGCCTCGGTGGACGGTGCAATCACCGACGACTCCATGACCGGCTCTCCTCTGCCAGGTACTTCTCCACTACCAACTTGATCACCTTGGCGTCTTGAAGGGTGATGACCTGGTCACGGCCGGCCATCCGGAGGGTTGTTTCCTCCAAGCAGCCAAGCTTGTGTTCGTCAAGGGAAGCCGGCGGTGAAAACAGGGCAGAGACGGGAGCCGCCTGGACACAAGCGAGGGCAGCCATGAAGAGGCCGCGGAAGGCAATGCCGCTGATCTCAATTCGGCGCTGGCAGGTATTCATCTAATAAGTTTACAGCAGCCAGCACAGGCAAGGCACGTATTTCGTGTTGCGGATCTCGGGGCGAGGCGAGATCTCACTCCTTCTTGGCGGGAGCTTCCAGATCGGCCAGCATCTTCTGGAGATCCACCTTGGGGAGGAGCTTGCCGTTGAACACGACGGCCTCGATCTTCCGGCTGTTGTTGATGTCCGCGAGCGGGCTCGCCTCGAGCAGTACGAGGTCGGCGAGCTTGCCCTTCTCGACGGTGCCCAGGTCTTTGTCCTTGCCGAGGTACCGCGCCGGGTTGAGCGTGGCGGCTTGCAGGGCCTCCATCGGCGACAGACCGGCTTCGACGAGGAGCGTCAGCTCGTCATGCAGGCTGAAGCCGGGAAAACAGTAGGGATTGATCGCGTCCGTTCCCGCCAGAAACTCCACTCCGGCACGGCGCATCGGGCCGATCAGCTCCTTGTTCTTCCGGTAGGCCGCCCGCGCCAGCTCGACGTCTTCCTCGGTCCTGTCCTTGAGGCGGAAATCGCCCGCGGGATCCCAGCCGGAGGCAAGCCCGGGCGGCATGTACCTGACCCGCGGATCGTCGTGGATCGCGGGGTCCTGGATGAAGGCCATGTTGCGCTGCGCGACCAGGGTCGGACACTGCCACGTGTGATTGCGCGCGAAGCGGGCGAATAAGGCGTTCGCCTTCTCGGGGCTGAAGGTGTCCAGCGTCAGGCGGTTCAGCGGGCGCAGGCTGGGGCGGTTGAGGACCGCCTGCCCGGTGGGAGAGGTCGACCAGGCCTCCTCCCTCCCCTTTCGCAGCTCCTCTTCGCGGGTGGAACAGGCAGTGAGAACGCCGGTGAGGTGCTCGATGCTCTTCTGCCCGGCATCCGAGGCTTCCATCGGGGAGACGTTATCCGGGACGTGCCCGGCAAAGGGAATGCCCTGCTTCTTCGCCTCGTCCGCGATGGCGAAATAGGTAGCACGCGGAATCCGGCTGTAGACCTTGATGAAATCAGCGCCCTCCTGCTTCATCCGGCTCACGAGTTGGCGGCCCTCGGCGGCATCCTTGACCGCAAGCGAGCCAGGCCAGATCGGCGCCGGTCCATCCACGATGGGGCTGGCGATGTCCATGCGCGGGCCACGCCGGGTTCCCTGCTCGATCTCCTGGCGCCATAGGGAATGGAACGGCATGCCCCACATCATGCGGATGCCGGTGACGCCGTTGGCGATGAAGAGCGGGAGATAGTCCTGGTGGAACCAGTGGACGTGCATGTCCCACAGGCCGGGAATCAGGAACTTGCCCGTGGCATCGATCACCTGCGCGTCGGGAGGCATCCGGACGCTGACGCTCGACCCGATCTCGGTGATCCGCTCCCCGGTGATCACGACCGTCATGTCGGGCTGGGCAGGCGCGCCGGTCATGTCGAGGAGCGTGACGTGGGTGAAGACGAGCGGCCGGGGAGCCTGCGGCGGCTGCGCCAGGAGCAGTGCCGGCAGGGCCAGAAGCAGGAGCGCCAGGAACGGTTTCTTCATGAGGGACCTCTCTTTCCTCTACGATATCTCACCCTCTCCACGTCCATGCTCGGTAGCTGATCCCCACAGGGATGGTCGCTTTCCCCGCGGGGATGATGGCTGTCCCTCAAGGGATGCTCGCCGTCCCTGCGGGGACACTCACCGTCTCTCCGGGGATGCTCGCCGTCCCCATGGGGACGCTCACCTGCCCCATGGGGACTCTCACCGTCCCTCTGGGGACAGTCGCCGTCCCCGTGGGGACGCTCGCCGTCCCTGCGGGGATGCTCACCGTCCCCGTGGGGATGATCATCATCCCTCTGGGGATGCTCGCCGCCCCCATAGGGACGATCAGCATCCCCGCGGGGACGGTCGCTGTCCCGGTAGGGCTGATCATCGTCCCTCCGGGGATGCTCGCTCACGGACCCTCTGCCGAAGCGTGCCCCCTCTCCCGGTCGGGCGGGAGTGCGATGGGAGAGGGGGACAGGGGGTGAGGAGCCACCGTCCCCGCCGGGGTGGACAGGGCGAAGGACCGCGTGCATGGCGACTGCCCCGGCCTCCTCAGGAGCACGTTCAACCCCGAGGGCAAGTGACGGCGACCGGAAGCGCGGCAAGCTCAAGGAGTGCTTCGTACCGGTGACGTGACAGCTTTTCCCACGCTCCCCATGCTCCAACGGCTTTCAGGAGCCCGTTGTAAGCTTGTTCCGGGATGCCACGCCTGCGCGAGCGCAATGAATGGAAGCTCTTCGCCGTCCTGGCGAGGGCGGATCGCGCTCTGGCCGGCGTCTGGTGGACGGTGCTCGTGCTGCGGGGCCTTCTGCCCGCCCTGTTCGGCATCGCCATGGGCGTACTGGTGGCCGCCGTGCAACAGGGCACCGGGCTCGCGGCTCCGCTCGCGTTCGCCGGGATCCTGTTCGTCCTGCTCCAGGTCCTCACCCCGATCCACCAGGCGGTGAGCACGAACCTCGGGGACCGCACCGCGGCCTGGCTCTATGACCGCCTGACCGCGGCCTGCGTCCGCCCGCCCGGCATGGGCCACCTCGAAGATCCCAAGCTCACGAACGACCTCACAGTGGCCCGCGATTTCGATCTCGGCATGACCGCGCCTCCGCTCTCGATCTCGATGGACTTCATCGCCGGGAGCCTGGTCGAGATGATCGCCGGCCTCGCGTTCACCGTGGTGCTCGCGGGATATCAATGGTGGGCGGCTCTCGCCCTCGCCGTCGCATGGCTGGCGACGCACTGGCTGCTGCGCGAGAGCGCGGTCTGGCACGACCGCAACACCGAGCCGGTGCGGGCGGCGCAACGCGACGCCGAATATGCCTATCGCCTTGCCGTCGATCCGCCAGCCGCGAAGGAGCTCCGCCTGTTCGGCCTCGCCGATTGGGTCCTCGACCGCTTCCTCGACCGCCGCACCCGCCTGCACAAGCTGCAGTACGAGGCCACGCGCCTGCGCGAGAAGCCCCTGCTCTGGAGCATGCTGCTCGTGATCGGCGCCAACGTGCTCGTGTTCTGGTCGCTCGCCAATGCCGTTTCCGCCGGCCGGATCGGGCTCGGCGAGCTGGTGATCTATGCGCAGAGCGCGGTCGGCGCATCGGCAATCGCGTTCGGCGGGCTCAACTGGGCGCTCGACAGCTCCGCGGCGCCAGTGGCCGCGGTGTTGCGCCTCGAGCCCGCCATGGAGGTTGGCGGAGCGCTGCCCTCCGGCACCCGCAAGACGGCCGGCCTGCCGGCCCGCGAGATCCGCTTCCGCAATGTCACGTTCGCCTATCCTTCCGGCGGCGCTTCGGTGCTGGAGGGCTTCGACCTGTCCATCCCTGCCGGATCGTCTCTCGCCATCGTCGGCCAGAACGGCGCGGGCAAGACCACGCTCGCCAAGCTGCTGTGCCGGCTTTACGATCCGCAGGCCGGAGCGATCGAGATCGACGGGATCGACCTGCGCGAATTCGATCTCGGCGCGTGGCGGAAACGAATCACTGCCGTCTTCCAGGACTTCATCCGCTTCGAGCTGCCGCTGCGCGACAACGTGGCTCCCCAAAAGGTTTCCAAAAGCGTGCCGGACACCGCCGTCCTCGCCGCGCTCGCGGAGGCCGGTGCCGCGGATCTCGCGAGCCTCGACACCGTGCTGGCGCGCGGTTACGAGGGAGGCACCGACCTGTCGGGCGGACAATGGCAGCGCATCGCTCTCGCCCGCGCGCTGTGCGCGGTGCGGCTGGGCGCCGGAGTCGTGCTGCTCGACGAGCCCACCGCGCAGCTCGACGTGCGCGGCGAGGCCGAGATCTTCGACCGTATCCTCGCCGCCACCCGGCACTGCACGACCGTCCTCATCTCGCACCGCTTCTCGACGGTGCGCCACGCCGACCGCATCTGTGTGCTGGAGCATGGCAGGGTGATCGAGCTCGGCACTCACGAGGAGCTGATGGCGCTCGGCGGCCGCTACCGGACGATGTTCGATCTCCAGGCCCAGCGTTTCACGGCAGAGGACGAGGAGGGAATCGTCTATGACGTCCTCTCCTGACAGCGGCCTGCCTCCCGCGCTGCCCTCCATGTGGCGGCTGTGCAAGCTCGGATATCGCCACGAGCCCGGCCTCATGCTCGCGGCGTTCGTGCTGTCGTTGCTGGCGGCGTTGCCCGACGCGTTGATCGCCTGGTGGCTCGCTCTGCTCGGCAAGGGCGTGCTCGGGCACGACGGCAGGCTCGTGCGCATCGCCGCGCTCGCGCTCGGCGCCTCCGCCACGGCCACGTGGCTGCTGCGCACGGTCAGCACCCGCGTGCAGCGCCGCTTCCGCGACAAGGTGACGATCGCGCTCGAGGCCCATGTGGCCCGGCTGCAGGCGTCGGTGGCCACCATCGCCCACCAGGAGCGCCCCGACTATCTCGACCGGCTCTCGGTGCTGCGCGATCAGATGTTCGTGCTCGATCACATGTATATGTCGGTTTTTTCCACCTCCGGATGGCTGCTGCGGCTCGGCGTAACGATCGCCCTGCTCGCCGCGATCCATCCGGCGCTCGTGCTACTCGCGGTCTTCGCGCTGCCCACGGTGCTCACCTCCACGTGGCGGCCCGCGGTCGAGCGCGGCGCGCAGGAGCGTGGAGCCCCGGCGAGCCGGCTCGCGCGCCATCTCTTCGCCCTGGCCACCACCGCCGCTCCCGGCAAGGAGGTGCGCGTCACCGGAATCGGCGGGAGGCTCGCCAACGAGCGCCGCGAGGCCTGGGAGCGCTGGTATGGGCCGGTCGCCGGCGCCCGCTGGGGCTCGGCCGCGTGGCATGCGCTCGCCTGGACCGTGTTCGGCGCCGCCTGGGCCGGCGCGGTGGCTTTCGTCTCGGCGGGTCTCCGAGCCCCCGCGGCCGACGTGCTGCTCGTCCTCGCGGCCGGCGCGCGACTGTCCGCCTACATCGGCGCCACGGTCGGCGAGATCGGCTTCCTGCGCGGCATCTGGATGGATGGCTCGCGGCGCCTCGCCTGGCTGGAGGATTACGCGGCCTCCCTGGTCGCGCAAGCCGACCTTCCCGTGCCCACGGTGCTCCGCGAGGGCATCCGTTTCGATCACGTTTCTTTCGCCTACCCCGGCACCGAGCGTCTCGTGCTGGAGGACGTGACGCTCGAGCTGCCCGCGGGCACCGTCGTGGCGATCGTGGGAGAGAACGGCGCCGGCAAGACCACGCTCGTCAAGCTGCTCGCCAAGCTTTACGAGCCCACGTCGGGCGAGATCCTTGTGGACGGACAGCCGCTGGCACGCATACGCGCCGACGAGTGGCGCGAGCGCCTCGCCGGAGCTTTCCAGGATTTCTTCCGCTTCGAGCTCCCCGCGCGCCAGTCCATCGGCGTCGGGGACGTTCCCCGGATCGACGAGGAGCCCGCGGTCGTCCGCGCCGTCGAGCGTGCCGGGGCGGGCGACGTCGTCGCGCGGTGG
>DASUNJ010000862.1:0-21269 GCA_036277235.1 Thermoanaerobaculia bacterium
CGCGGGCCATATCGCGTGCAACATCGCCTGCGACGCGGGCGGCGAGCTCGGTTTGCGAAAGCTGGGCGGGGGGCGGGATGGGAGCTGCGGCGGCTTCGGAGTCCCCCATGGCGGAAATCTCCCGCGCCAGCCCCTCCAGCCCCTGCCTCGCCACCGACTTGGAGGAGCTTTCGAGAAGGCGCTGGCCGACGGCGGCCACGCGGCCTCCGACCTGCGAATCGATGTCGTAGGTGAGCAGGGTCGAGCTGCCGGTGTCCGTCAGGCGCAGGTCGCCCTCGCCGTTCATGAAGCCGGCCGGACCCTTGCCGTCGAGCTTCATGTGATAGCCCTCCAGAGGCTGGACGTCCGTGAGCACGAGCGTGCCCTGGAACTGCCCCTTGACCGGGCCTACCTGGACGTTGAGCACTCCCAGGTAGTTGTTCTCCCCCACCCGCTCCAGCTTCTCGCAGCCGGGGAGCGTGCGGGCCAGGATGGCCGGGTCGAGGATCGCCCTCCAGACCCGCTCGCGGGGAGCATCGAACGTGTGTGTGCCCTGAAGCTTCATCGAGCAGCCTCCTCAGCCAATTGCGCCAGCTCCCAGAGCCGGCTGGGCTTGAGCGGGATCTCCAGGATCTCCAGGCCGGGGATCGCGAGCGCGTCCTCCATGGCCTGGGCGAAGAGCGCGCCGACCGGGATGGCTCCGGCCTCGCCGGCCCCCTTGGTGCCGAGCGGGTTGAGCGGCGAGACCGTCTCCTCGTGCCCCACCTCCACCCGCGGCACGTCGAGCGCCGTGGGGAGCAGGAAGTCCATGAAGCTCGCGTTCAGGAGCTGGCCGTTGTCGTCGTACACGAGTTGCTCGTAGTACGCGTTGCCGAGCCCCTGCGCCACGCCGCCATGGACCTGGCCGTCGACCAGGAGCGGGTTGAGCACCCGGCCGCAGTCGTGGACCACGACATACTTCTTAACCTCCACCTGCATCGTCTCCCGGTCGATCTCGACGATCATGGCGTGGCAACCGCTCGCGGTCGCGCCGCGGAACGGCCCGAAATACCGCGTCGACTCCAGGCCCGGCTCGGTGCCCGGCTTGACCGCGCCGCGCATGGGATTGGACAGCTTCGCCAGCTCGCCCAGGGCGATCGATCGGGAAGACTCCGCCTTCACCCGTGCCTTTCCATCCGCGAGCTCGATTTCCTCTTCGGTCACGCCGAGGTGCTCGGCCGCCAGCTTCAGCGCTTTTTCGCGTACGTTTTTCGCCGCCTCGTTGACCGCGTTGCCCGCCACGACCGCGCCGCGGCTGGCGAACGTGCCGGTGCCCCAGTGGAACTGATCGCTGTCTCCCGTGACCACGTCGACATCCTCGACCTTCACGCAGAGCTGCTCGGCCGCGATCTGCGCGAGCACCGTGTAGTGCCCCTGCCCTTGCGTGCCGACGCCGGTTACCACCGTCACCTTGCCGCTGGTCTGGACCTGCACGCGGGCGCCTTCGAACGGACCGATGCCGGTGCCTTCGACGTAGGAAACGATCCCGATGCCCACGGTCTTCCCCTCGGAGCGCAACCGCGGCTGCTCCTCGCGAAGGAAGCGCTCGTAGCCGATGCGCTCCAGCGTCTGATCGAGCACCGGCTCGTAGTTGCCGCTGTCATAGTAGAGAGGCGCAAAATCCTGATAGATGATCACGTGATCGTGCGGGAACTCGTCCGGTCGCAGGTAGTTCTTGCGCCGGATCTCGACCCGGTCCATCCCCAACTGGCGCGCGGCGAGATCCATCAGCCTTTCGATCACGAAGACGCCGTGCTGGCGGCCCGCGCCGCGGTAGGGGGTGACGGTCGTCTTGTTCGTGAAGACCGCGCGAAAGTCGCTGGCGTAGGCGGGCACCCGGTAGGGCCCCATGACGGTACACTGGCTGTTGAGCGGCACGGTCAGCCCATAGGGATCGTAGGCGCCGGTATCGTGGAGGAAGGAATCCTTGACGCCGAGGATGATGCCGTCCCGCGTGAGCGCGATCTCCGAGTCGTGGAGCTGCCCGCGCTCCTGGGTGGTGGCGTAGAAGTTCTCCGCGCGGTCCTCGATCCACTTGACCGGCCGTTCCAGGCGCATGGCGAGCCAGGGGATGAGCACCTCTTCGGGATAGAACATCATGATCTTGGGACCGAAGCCGCCGCCGATGAATGGAGCGATCAGGCGCACCTGGTGCTCGGAGAGACCGAGCATGGACGCGAGGCCGTTGCGCACCGGGATCGGCGCCTGGGTGGTGTCCCAGACGGTCAGCTTCTGGGCGCGCGTGTCCCATTCGGCCACGACGCCGCGGTTCTCAATGGCGGCCGAGGCGCCGCGGTCGTACCAGAAGCGCCGGCTGATCACTACATCGGCCCGGGCACGGGCAGCCTCGTAGTCGCCTTTCCTCTGCGGCACGTACGCGGCCATGTTCGAATCAAGATCCTCATGGATCAGGGGAGCACCCGGCGCCAGGGCCTTCTCCAGGTCCACCACCGCGGGCAGCGGCTCGTAATCGACCAGCACCTCCTCGGCCGCATCCTCGGCCACATAGCGCGACACGGCCACCACCAGGGCCACCGGCTCGCCAAGGTGGCGGATCTTGTCCTTCGCCAGCGGCACCTGCGTGCGTTCGTGGAAAACCATTCCTTCGACGGGAGGCGGCGGCACCAGCAGCGGCCCTGGCTTCCAATAATCGCCGAGGTCCGCGGCGGTATAAACCCCGAACACGCCCTCCCGCGCCTTGGCTTGCGATGCATCAATCCCGAGGATGCGCGCGTGCGCATGCGGGCTGCGGACGAATGCCACGTGGACCATGTCCGGCAGATTGATGTCGTCCACGAACAGCGCCCGCCCGGTCAGCAGGCGCGGGTCCTCGTTGCGCTTGATCCGTTCACCGATAGGTTGTGTCGTCATTCTGGAACTCCACCCGGGAGTAATCCCTGGAAAGACACGGGCATCCGGAATCTAGGCTTGACAAAAGGAGTCATTGTGTCGTACTCTACCTTCCAAGCGAGGCTGCTGGTCAACCGGCAGCATGTCGCGATTGCTGGGCCCGGTACGGGGCCCTTTTCTTTTGCAGGAGGGAGCATGGATCGGTGCGCGGTGTTCATAGACGCTGGCCATCTGCTCGCCGAGGGAGGGAAACTCTGCTGTGGCAACTCGGCGAGGAAGAACATCCAGTGCGACTACACGCGGTTGGTCGACGCCCTTGCTCGATTTGCAACCAGCCACTGCGGATTGTCCATCCTTAGGCTTTACTGGTACGACGCCGCTCCGGACGCGATTCCAACCCAGGAGCAACTTGATATCGCGGAGCTGGCGAACGTCAAGCTGCGCCTGGGTCGCCTTGTCGGCGGCAGGCAGAAGGGCGTCGATTCGCTGATCGTTAGAGACTTGATGACGCTCGCACGCGAGCGGGCCGTCGCCACGATCTTCCTGCTCGGAGGTGACGAGGATCTGCGCGAAGGTGTCGTGGCTGCCCAGGAGATGGGAGTTCTGGTTGTCGTGGTCGGAATCCCGACGGTCGGAACAGCCAATCAGGCGAGGAGCCTGATCCGGGAATCCGACGAGCACATCGTCCTTGAAACCGAGTTCCTGGCTCCCTTCTTCTCTTTGAAAGACGCAGCCTCTCAAATCGTGCTGCCACTGCCGAGTCTTCCGGCCGGAGAATCGGCTCGGCTCACGGGCCAGAGCTTTGCTTCCGAATGGGCTCAACGGGCGACACCCGAGGAAATCCGGCGTCTCCTCGATCAAGCCCCGATTCTTCCAAACCAGCTCGACACGCAGCTCCTGCTGGCCGCTGAAACGACCCTCGGCTCTCTGCGTGAGCGGAAGGGTCTGCGAAACGATCTTCGAGCAGGATTCTGGAACACCCTTCAGAGCCTCTCGACCACTCCAACCACCTGATATCACGTCGTCACTTCTCCTCGACAAATGCCACGATGCGGGCGAAGGCCGCCTCTCCTCCTTTGAAGCGGAAGGGGAAGCAGCCGAGCCACACTCTCTGGTCCAGGACTTCGTCGATCTGACCGCCGACGTTCTCGGCGTGGAAGACGCCGTGCGGGAAGAGCTTGACGTGCATGCATTGGTAGTCGGCCGGCCAGGGGAAAGCCTTTTCCAGGGACATGCCGAGCGCGGCTTCCACCTCCGGGATCAGGTCCGGCCGCGCCTTGCGCACGTTGGTGTTGAAAGGATGGTCGGCGGCGATGCAGTCCACCCCCAGCCAGCGGATGCCGCGGTCGAGGATCCAGTCGCAGAAGACGCTCTGCGGCCCGGGGTGCTTCAGGAACATTTTCGGGAGATCGGGCTTCTCCTGGTTGTGGACCTTGTACCAATCTTCGTTGTAGTACTTGTGATAGCCGGTGTGGATGATCAGGATGTCGCCGCGCTCGATCTTGATCCCGGTCTTCCGCTCCCACTCCTCGAAGTGCTCCGGCCCGTAGATCTGATAATCGCCGATCCCCATCTTCTCCAGGTCCACGATGCACGCCGGCCCCACGAGCTTGTCGAGCGGGATGCCCGCGATGTCCGGGCCCGGATCGTAGAAGTGATAGGGCGAGTCGAGATGCGTGGCGATGTGGTTCGTGGTCGAGATGAACTGCGCGTTGACCCCCTCGAACGCCATGCGCTTCACCCACTTGACGGTGGGGCCTTCGTAGAACGCGAACGACGGGGAATCCACGCTGAAGTTCTGGGAAAGGTCGAGGACCTTCACTTTGCTCATGTCATAGGGAACGAACATCACGCCTCCTTTTCATCAAAACCGTAGCGCTCCGCAAATGCGACGAGCGCCTCCTCGAAGACTTCCATCGGCGGCCTCACCAGTCCCGCTCCGACCTGGCCGACCCCGGCTTTTTTGTGAGCGATGCCGGTGTTCACGCGCGGCGTGATGCCCAACTCCACGACCTTTCTCAGGTCGATCCCGACCGGCGTGCCGCGGAAGCCGAGGGCCGGGATGGTGAAGTGATCGTGCTCGGCCGCGGTGATCTCGTACATCTCCAGCGTGGCATGGACGGCGTCCTGGGGCGTGCCGCCGATGAAGGTGACGATGGCGGGCGCCGCGGCCATGGCAAAGGCGCCGATGCCCGCGGTCTCGGTGATGGTGCTGTCGCCGATGTCGGGGTTGGCATCCGCGCTCGAAAAACCCGGGAAGTACAGGCCGTCCGGCGGCGTGGCCGGGGCCGTGAACCAGCGGCCGCCCAGGCCGCTCACCCGGATGCCGAAATCCGTGCCGTTGCGCGCCATGGTCGAGACGATCGTGCTCCCCTCGATGCCGTGGGCCGCGTCGGCCATGGCCTTGCAGGCCGCCATGACCGGGTTGAGGACGGAGAGCGGATTGTCTCCCAGGAAGCGCAGGACATCGGGATCGGAGAGGCGCGGTGCGAGCTGCTTGAGAAAGAGAAGCGAGCCGGCCTTGTTGCGGTTGTGCCCCTCGTCGCCCATGTGCAGCGCTTCGGACAGGAGCGCCTTGAGATCGATTCCGTCCCCGACCGCTTGGGCGAGCGCTGGTGCCATCGTGCCGTTCATCCAGCGCAGCTTCCGGATCACCTCGTCGCTGAAGGCGCCGTAGCGCAAAACCTTTCCATAGCCCTCGTTGAGGTTCGAGAAGGAGCGGCCTCCATGGGTGGAGTCCTCCACCACGTAGACCATCATGGAAGCCGAGGTCACGCCGGCCATGGGACCGACGGCCGAGTGATGATGGCAGGGCTCGAAGTCCACCTCTCCTCTCTCCACCAGGGCTACCGCCTCGGCCTCGTCTTTCGCCAATCCTTCGAAAATCAGAGCGCCGATCACCGCACCGCGCAACGGGCCGGACATCCGCTCCCACTCGATGGGCGGCCCGGCGTGCAGGATGAGGTTTTCGCGCATTCCGGGCAGGACGTCGAGGGCTTTCGCGAGCCCGGTGAGCATCGGCCGCGCGGACATCATGCGCTCCACGGCGGTGCGGTTGGCCTGATCGATGTTCATCCCTTCATCCTTGCCAGAATGCCCGCGAGCTTTTCGTTGCCGCCGGCCGGCGGGCGCCAGTCCACCTGCACCGAAGAGGCTCCTTGCGCGAGCAGGCTGGCGTGGAATGTTTCGAGGCCGATGTTGATAACGGGACCCTGGATCGATACGGGTAGAAGGTTTTCCTCCGTGCTTTTCCGATGAAGGAAGATCCACTCCATCGCTTCGCTTACCGTGCGGAAGACCCTTGCGCCGGCCTTCTCCAGTGTTTCGATCTGAACCGCCAGGCCCTGCGGGTCCTCGTCTGTACCGATCACGATTACAACGACCGTTGCATCGATCTCAGAGATCACCGGCGCCAGCTCGCCCGCGGGGTCGGCGTGCGCTCCTTCTCCCAGCACGACATCCAGCAGGACGATGCCCCCCGCCTCCTGCCGCAGCTTCCGGATTCGCAGATCCAGATCGATCATTGGATGAAGGCGCCCGACCGTGAATTCGTCCGCTCCCAAGTCGAGGATGTTGTACTCCTCCGGAGAGAGGAATGCCGAGAGGCCGTGCATGGCTTCGTACGCCAGCGTGCCGCCGGAGAAAAGCCCATGCACAGGCCCTTCGATCGGATCGCCGGCCTCCGGGGAGTCTCCCAATTGCACTGCCAGCTCCGCCGCTTCGCTCAAGGTAGCGGCGAAAGAAACGTTTCCAAGCCGCCGTCCGGGAAGCGGCGCTCCGAGGAAGTGGACGACGACCGGCTTGCCGGCCGAGCGGGCGAGGGCGAGCAGGTGCCTGGCGACTTCCGGCGCGGGAGGCTTGGCGACGAGGACGATCACGCGGGTCTCCGGGTCCCGGCGCAGCAGGTCCAGCCCCTGGATCGCCGTCATGCCGCCGACCTCGGCGCTCAGGTCCCGGCCTCCCGTGCCGATCGCCTGGGAGATGCCGCCGCCGAGCTTGTGAATGTGGCTCATGATCGCCTGCAGGCCCGTGCCCGACGCTCCCACCAAGCCAATGTCGCCGCGCCGGACACGGTTTGCGAAGCCGAACCCCACTCCACCGAGCACGGCCGTGCCGCAGTCGGGACCCATCACGAGCAAGCCTTTCTCTCGCGCCTTGCGCTTGAGAGCCACCTCGCGATCGATCGGCACGTTGTCGCTGTAGAGGAAGACGTTGCGGCCCGCATCCAAGGCCTCCTCGGCCACGGCCGACGCGTACCGCCCCGGAATCGAGATCGAGACCCAGCGCGCCTCGGGGAGCTGCTTCAGGGCGGAGGCCAGGCTGCGGGGGCGAAATTTCCCCATGGATTCGGCGCCCCGCCCCATGGACTCAGCGCCCCGAACCTTGAGGAGAGCATCGACGCGGGAGAGCGCCTCGGCCGCCGCGGCCTCGCTCTCGGCCTTGACCGAGACGAGCAGATCGTCCGGACCGGCCTCGCCGACCTCCAATCCTCCCGCGGCGAGCAGCTCGCGGTTGACGGGCGTGGCCATGACCACGCCGGCATCCATCACCCCCGGCAAGCCCGCGAGCGCCCGCTGGAGCTGCATCAGGACGACCGAGTCGTGGTAGGAGCCGGCCCGGACGGCGCAGCGAGTGACCAGGCTCACGACTGCAGCGCCCCCTCGATCTCCGCTCCCCAGGCGAGCAGCTCGGCATCGGCCCCGAAGCGGCCGGTCACCTGGAGGCCGAGGGGAAGCCCCTCGATGCTCAGCCCCGCGGGGAGGCCGAGCGTAGGCATGCCGGCGTAGGTCCAGGGCAGGTTCATGATCGGATCGCCGGTCGTGGCGAGCCCGCGCGGCGCGGGGCCGAGGGCCGCGGGCGAGAGCCAGAGATCGATTCCGTGCGAGTCCATCGAGGCGGTCAGCTCCGCGCGCAGCTTTCCGCGGCCAGCGAGATCCTGCTCCATCTCGGCGGCGGACACGCTCTGTCCCCACTTGATCAGGTCCGCGGTCTGGACCGCGTAAAGCCCGCGGAAGCGGCGGAACCACTCCTCATGGGCTCGCGCCGCCTCGGCCGCGACCAGGCGGCGATGCCGCGTCTCGATCTCCTCGAAGTCCGGCATGGCCGGCATCGACCAGATCTCGAAGCCGGCCGCGGTGAGCCGCTCGCAAGTGGCGTGAAAGTGCGCCCGCCCCTCCTCGGTGGGCCGGGCGAGGTACGGACTCTCGGGGACCCCGAGCACGGGCCGGCGGCGCGAGGCCGCCTTCTGCCAGTCGGGGAAGAGCACCCGGGCCGCGAGCTCCGCGCCAGCCACGTCCGAGGTGAGCGTCCCGACGTGATCGAGCGACGGCGCGAGCGGGATGACCCCCTCGGTCGAAATCCGGCCGTAGCTCGGCTTGAAGCCGACGACACCGCAAAACGCGGCCGGACGGATGAGCGAGCCGATCGTCTGCGTGCCGAGCGCCAGCGGGCAGAGCCCGGCCGCCACCGCGGCGGCCGAGCCGCTGCTCGATCCTCCCGGGGTGCGCTCCGGATGGTGCGGGTTGCGGGTCGGCCCCGGCGCGAAATAGGCGAACTCGGTCGAGACGGTCTTGCCCAGGACGAGCGCGCCCGCCTCCTTGAGCCGCGTCACGCTGGCCGCCTCCGGCCCGCGCAGCTCCTCGGGGGACAGCCGGCTTCCGGCCCTGGTGGGAAAACCGTCCACATGAAAGATGTCCTTGACCCCCACCGGCATGCCGAACAGCGCCGGCTGGGTGCCCGGATCCGGGAATCGGGCCAGGAGGTCGTCGGCATCCCGGTGCAGGCGCTCGAAGCGGTCATCCTCGGGGACGAAGGCCTGCAGAGACGGCTCGCGGTCCCGGAAGCGGGACTCCAGACGGTCCAGGGCGTCGTGCAGGTCGCCCGCCGTCACTTCGTCTCCATCCTGTCGGCTGCCAGTTGCACCGCGTCCACGATGTGCTGGTATCCGGTGCAGCGGCAGAGGTTGCCGGAGATGGCATGGCGAATTTCGTGCTCCGTCGGGCTCGGGTTCTCCTCCAGGAAGGGCACGAGCGTCATCAGGAACCCGGGAGTGCAGAATCCGCATTGCAGGCCGTGCGCCTCCCAGAACGCCTGCTGCAGAGGATGCAGCTCGCCGGGCGCCGGCGCCAGACCCTCGACGGTCATCAGCTCCCGGCCGTCCGCCTGCACCGCGAGAATCAGGCAGGAGCGCACCGGATCGCCGTCGAGCAGGATCGTGCAGGCGCCGCACACCCCGTGCTCGCAGCCGACATGGGTGCCGGTCAGCCCCAGGTCGTGGCGGAGGAAGTCGGAGAGCAGGAGGCGCGCCTCCACCTCCCGCTCGCAGGTTTTGCCGTTGACGGTCAGCTTGACTCTGTGCAGCACGCTCATTCCTTTCCTCTCCCCGGCGCTTGTGCCCGCGCTTGTGCCCGAGCACCCGCCCGGCGCAGGGCACGGCCCGTGAGCACGCGTGCCAAGTGCCGTTTGAAATCCGCCGAGGCGTGGATGTCGCCGGTCGGGTCCATCTCGTCCCGCGAGGCTTTGTCCGACGCCGCGGCGATCGCCTCGTCGGAAAGGTCGGTGCCCGCGAGCATCCGGGCCGCCTCCCGCGCCTCGACCGGTCCGTCGCCGACGCTCAGGTAGACCAGGCGGGCCTCCCGGCAGCGGCCGCCTTCGTCGAGAGTGACGCGGGCGGCGATCCCCACTTGAGCATAGTCGCCATGACGGCGGGCGACCTCCAGGAACGCCCAGCCTGTGAGGGCGGGCGGGGGTGGCAGGGCGACCTCGACCAACATCTCGTCGGGCTCGAGGACGGTCGTGAACAGTCCGGCGAAGAACTCGCGGGCCTCGACCCAGCGCTCGCCACGGGCGCTTTGCAGCCGGACCCGCGCATCCAGGGCTACCGCGACGGCCGGCAGCTCCGCGGCCGGATCGGCATGCGCCAGGCTCCCCCCGACCGTGCCCCGGTTGCGGATCTGGGGATGGGCGATGAAGGGGACGGCCTCGCGGAGCAGCGGCGCGAGCCTCGGCACGAGGGGATCGCGCTCCAACCTCCGCTGCCGGGTCATGGCGCCGATCCGCAGCCCGCCGCCGTCTTCGCGCAAGTAGTCGAGATCGCGCAGCCGGTTCAAATCCACCAGCAGCGACGGCTGCGCCAGCCGGAAGTTCATCACCGGGATCAGGCTCTGCCCTCCCGCCAACAGCTTCGCCTCGCCTCCCCTGTGGGCAAGGATATCCAGCGCGGCGTCCAGCGAATCGGGCGCCAGGTACTCGAACGAGGCCGGCTTCATGAGTCCCTCCCTGGAAGAGCCGCCATTCTAAGGGATTCTCACTCCTCGCCCGCCTCCCCGATATCCTCGTTCCAGACCTCCGGATGCTCAGCGATGTAATCCGCCAGCATGCGGACGCACTCCTGGGACTCCAGGTCGACCACCTGGACGCCGTTTTCGCGCAGCCAGTCGAGGCCGCCCGCGAAGTTGACCGACTCCCCCACGACCACCGTGCCGATCTTGAACTGGCGCACCAGCCCGCTGCAATACCAGCAGGGGGCCAGGGTGGTCACCATGATCGTGTTGCGATAGCTGGCCTGGCGCCCAGCCTTGCGGAAGGCATCCGTCTCGCCGTGGATCGACGGGTCGTTCTCCTGCACCCGCCGGTTGTGCCCGCGCCCGAGCAGGTCCCCGTGGCCGTCGAACAGGGCGGCTCCGATGGGGATGCCCCCCTCCGCCAGCCCCTGCCGCGCCTCTGCGATGGCCACATCGAGCATGGCCTGATAATCAAGGTCAGCCATTTCTTCTCCTTGGTCGCAGGGCAGTATACTTGCTCTGGCACGTCGGTTGCTGCCTACTCCAAACCTGTGCCCGGACCTATGCCCAGACCTGCGAAAACCGAAATCGAGATCCAGGAATCCTTCCCCATCGTGGCCACCTCGTCGCGGCTCGACGAGGCGCACCGCATTTTGAAGCACGGCGAGAGCTTCGCCGTGTTCGACCGCGCCGGGGAGATCCGCCCCGGCAGCGAGCAGGGGCTCTACCACGAGGGGACCCGGTTTCTCAGCCGGCTGGAGCTGACCATCGAGAACCAGCACCCGCTGTTCCTGGGCTCGACCGTGCGCCAGGACAATGCGCTGATCGTCGAGCTCACCAACCCGGATCTCACGGCTCGCGACCGCACGGTGCTCCCCCGGGACACCATCCACCTCTTCGCCATCTGCTTCCTCTGGGAGGAGGTCTGCTACCTGCGTTTTCGCGTCCACAACTTCGGCCCGGACCCCGTCGAGCTGCGGCTGGAGCTGCAGTACGGCGCCGACTACGCGGACGTTTTCGAGGTACGCGGCACGCCCCGGCCCGAGCGCGGCACTCTGATCGACCCCTTCAAGGAGCACGCGTCCGTCGCCCTCGGCTACCGTGGATTGGACGGCGCCGTCCGCCGCACCCGCCTGAGCTTTTCACCGGATCCCGAGGAGATGACCGGCGACGCGGCCTCGTTCCTGGCCGACCTGCCCCCGCGGGGCGAAGCCGACTGGACCGTGACCGTGGGCTTCCAGACCGGCAACCGCGAGCCCCTCGTCTTCAGCTTCGAGGAGGCCCTCGAGCGCTCCGGCGCGCAGCTCGAGGCCCGCCGCCTGGGCTCGGCCTCGATCCGCTCCTCCAACGAGCGCTTCGACGACTGGGCGGAGCGCTCGGTCTCCGACCTCCACATGCTGATCACGGAGACCACCCGCGGGCCGTACCCCTACGCGGGCATCCCCTGGTTCAGCACGGCATTCGGCCGCGACGGGCTGTGGACCGCCCTGGAGACGCTCTGGCTCGATCCGGCGCCGGCCCGGGGGGTGCTGTCGTATCTCGCCGCCACCCAGGCCCTGCGGGTAGACGCCGCGAACGACGCCGAGCCGGGCAAGATCCTCCACGAGACGCGCCTGGGCGAGATGGCGGCGCTCGGCGAGATCCCCTTCGGCCGCTACTACGGCAGCGTGGACGCCACGCCCCTGTTCGTGGTCCTGGCCGGCGCCTACCTGCAGCGCACCGCGGACCGCGCCTTCATCGAGTCGCTCTGGCCGCACGTGGAGCGCGCCCTGGAGTGGATCGACGTCTACGGCGATCTCGACGGCGACGGCTTCGTCGAGTACGCGCGGAAATCTCAGACAGGGCTGATCCACCAGGGGTGGAAGGACTCCAACGGCTCGATCTGCCACGCGGACGGCAGCCTGGCCGAGGGTCCGATCGCGCTCTGCGAGGTCCAGGGCTACGTCTACGCCGCCTACCGGGCAGCCGCGAAGCTGGCAGCCGTGCTCGGGCTCGCCGAGCGGGCCGAAAAGCTGGAGCGGCAGGCTCGGGACTTCCAGCAGGACTTCGAGCAGGCTTTCTGGGTCGAGGAGATCGGCACCTACGCCCAGGCCCTGGATGGCGAGAAGAAGCCCTGCGCCGTGCGCAGCTCCAACGCCGGCCACTGCCTGTACACCGGCATCGCCTCGCCGGCGCACGCCCGCCAGGTGGCCGAAACCCTGATGGCCGACACCTCGTTCTCCCGCTGGGGCATCCGCACCCTGGATGCCCAGGAAGTGCGCTACAACCCGCTGTCCTATCACCGCGGCTCGGTCTGGCCGCACGACAACGCCATCATCGCCCAGGGATTGTCGCGCTACGGTTTCAAGGGGATGGCGGTGCAAGTCATGGCGGCCCTGTACGACGCGGTGCTCCATTTCGACCTGGAGCGCATGCCCGAGCTGTTCTGCGGCTTCCACCGCCGGCCGCACGAGGGGCCGACGCGCTATCCCGTGGCCTGCGCTCCCCAGGCATGGTCCGCCGCGTCCGTCTTCCTCCTCCTCCAAGCCTGTCTGGGGCTGGAGATCGACGCGCCCGGAGGCCGCATCCTCCTGCACAGGCCCGAGCTGCCGGATTTCCTCGGCACCCTCCGCATCCGCAACCTGAACGTGGGTGAAGCCTCGGTCGACCTGATCCTGGAGCGCCACTCTCTCGATGTCAGCCTCCACCTCGAGCGCCGGGATGGCGACATCGAGGTGGTGATGATCAAGTAGCCCCTCCCCCTGGCTGTAACATCCGGGGCTTCCCCGCGTAGTGTCCTCATATGAACACAGAAGAACCGACTCTTCGGAAGCCGCTCCGGCTGTGGCCCGGAGTGGTCATCGTGGTGCTGCTGTTGTTGGCCCGCTTTGGTTGGAAGATCGTCGTGCCCGGATTCAAGGGCTTTGCGCAGGGGATGCAGGGCGCAATCGTCTGCGCGTTGCTTCTCGTCGTGTGGTGGATGTTCTTCAGCCGGGCGCCCTGGTCCGAGCGGTTGGGCGCCCTGGGCCTGATGGCCGCCGGGCTGGCCGCGGCCTGGTTCCTCAGACACGAGTCGATGGGGCCGCTGTGGGTCATCGCCTACGCCGTTCCCCTTCTGTGCCTCGCCCTCGTCGGCTGGGCGGTGGCCAGCCGACGCCTCGCCGACAAACCTCGGCGATGGGCGATGGTCGCGACCCTCCTGATCGCGTCCCTGGTGTGGACGCTCGCCCGGACCGAGGGCATCACCGGCGACCACGATGGGAAGTTCGGGTGGCGTTGGACGGAATCTCCCGAGGAACGGCTCCTGGCCCAAGCCGGCGACGAGCCGGCGACCCTCACAAAGGCTCCGGCAGCGGCGGAAACTCAAAAGGAACAGCTCGTGCCCGAGCCCGCGGCGGTTCCCGGCGACTCGCCGGCTCCGGCGACAGCCGAGACTCCCGAGGACCGGCCCGCGGCCCAGGCCGCCATCGAGCCGGCGGCTCGGCCGGAAACAGAGACGGGGGCCGACTGGCCCGCCTTTCGTGGACCCGGGCGCAACGGCATCGTTCGCGGCGTGCGGATCGAGACCGACTGGTCCGCGTCGCCGCCGGTCGAGCTCTGGCGCCGGCCGATCGGACCGGGCTGGTCGTCCTTCGCGGTCCGCGGCGACCTCGTCTACACCCAGGAGCAGCGCGGCGACGACGAGCTCGTTTCCTGCTACAACCTGACCACCGGCGCGCCGGTCTGGCAACATCGCGACGCGGCCCGGTTCTTCGAGTCGAATGCCGGCGCCGGTCCACGCTCGACGCCGACTCTCAGCAACGGCCGCGTCTACACCTTGGGCGCGACTGGAATCCTGAACGCGCTCGATGCCGGTGACGGCGCCGTCGTGTGGTCGCGCAATGTGGCATCCGATACCGGCACGAAAGTCCCGGTCTGGGGCTTCTCGGGCTCGCCTCTGGTCGTAGATGACGTCGTCATCATCTCCGCCTCCAGCACGATTGCCGCCTACGACCTCGCCACCGGCGATCCGCGCTGGTCCCGCCAGGCCGGCGGCGACACCTACAGCTCGCCACAGCTATTCACGATCGACGGAGTCGCGCAGGTCCTGCTGCTGCGCGGATCCGGCGCGACCAGCTTCGCCCCGGCCGACGGCAAGCTGCTGTGGGAGCATCCGTGGCCGGGTTTCCCCATCGTGCAGCCGGCCCTGATGCCGGACGGCAACCTCCTGATCGCGGCCAGCGGACAAAGCGGCACGCGCCGCATCGCGGTGGCGCATGGACCCGGCGGATGGACCGCCGCGGAGCGCTGGACCTCCATCGGGCTGAAGCCCTACTTCAACGACTTCGTCGTTCACGATGGCCATGCCTTCGGCTTCGACGGCCGGATCCTCGCGTGCATCGGCCTCGAAGACGGCAAGCGCAAATGGAAGGGCGGACGCTACGGCTCCGGCCAGCTCGTCCTGCTGCCTGAACAGGACTTGCTGCTAGTGCTGTCGGATCAAGGCGAGCTGGCGCTGGTCAAGGCGGCCCCCGACCAGTTCACGGAGCTCGCGAAGTTCCCGGCGATCGAGGGCAAGACCTGGAACCACCCGGTGCTGGTCGGCGACGTCCTGCTGGTTCGCAACGGCGAGGAGATGGCCGCGTTCCGGCTGCCCCTCGCGGGCCGCTGATTGGGGTTGTCCCCGTAGGGGGCGTATAGTCCTGTCATGACTATCGCACAGACTGACGAATCGACGCCGCGGAAACCGCTCCGGCTATGGCCAGGCGTGCTCGCCGCGGTGCTGCTGGTGCTGTTGAGGTTTGCCCTCCCTCTCATCGCGCCCGAAACCATGATGTATGCGGTGTTTGGGGGACTCGTCTGCGCGCTGGTTGTCATCGTATGGTGGGCGTTCTTCAGCCGGGCGCCCGGGTCCGAGCGCTGGGGCGCCATCCTCCTGATGATCGTCGCGCTGGTCGCGACACCGCTCATCCTCCACGAGTCGATCAAGGGGGGGATGATGGGGATGATGTTCCCCGTGCACGCCATCCCGATCCTGTGCCTCGCTTTCGTCGCGTCGGTGGTGGCCAGCCGTCGCCTCTCCGAGAGACCTCGGCGCGCGGCGATGGCCGCGACCATCCTGATCGCTTGCGGGGCGTGGGCGCTCGTACGGACCGGCGGCATCACCGGCGATGCCGAATCAGACTTCCAGTGGCGGTGGACGGAGACTCCCGAAGAGCGATTGCTGGCCCAGACTGGAGACGAACCAGTGGTTCCTGGCGGCGTGGCGGCAGCGAAGACTCCTGAGGAACAGCCCGCGGCCCAGCCGGCGGTTCCGGCAGAGGTAGAGACTCCCGAGGAACCGCTCGTAGCCCAAGCCGACGAACCAGCGGCGGCTCCAATTAGAGCGAAGACGGCAGCCGACTGGCCTGGCTTTCGCGGACCCGGGCGCGACAGCATCGTCCGCGGTGTGCGGATCGAGACCGACTGGGCTGCGTCGCCGCCCGTCGAGCTGTGGCGCCGGCCGATCGGTCCGGGCTGGTCGTCCTTCGCGGTTCGCGGCGATCTCCTCTTTACCCAGGAGCAGCGCGGTGACGACGAGGTCGTCTCCTGCTACAACGTGACCACCGGCGAGCCGGTGTGGAGACACAGCGACCCGGTCCGGTTTTACGAATCGAATGGCGGCGCGGGTCCGCGTGGAACGCCGACCCTCAGCAACGGCCGCGTCTACACATTTGGTGCGACCGGCGTTCTCAACGCGCTCGACGCCGAGGATGGCGCCGTCGTGTGGTCGCGCAACCCGGCGTCCGATACCGGCACGGAAGTCCCAGGCTGGGGCTTCTCGAGCTCGCCGTTGGTGATCGACGGCGTCGTCATGGTCGCCGCCGGTGGCAAGCTCGCCGCCTACGACCTCGCCACCGGCGAACCGCGCTGGTACGGCCCGAAAGGCGGCGGTGGCTACAGCTCGCCCCATCGAGTGACGATCGACGGAGTCGCGCAAGTTCTCCTGCTGAGCGGAGCCGGCGCGGTCAGCGTCGCGCCGGCCGACGGCAAGCTTCTCTGGGAACATCCATGGAAGTCGGACACCCGCATCGTGCAGCCGGCCATGACCGCGGACGGCGACGTCCTGATCGGCGACAACCAAGGCATCGGCCGCATCGCGATCGCGCACGCCCCCGGCAAATGGACCGTCGAAGAGCGCTGGACCTCGAACGGGCTGAAGCCCTACTTCAACGACTTCGTCGTTCACAAGGGCCACGCCTTCGGCTTCGACGGCGTCATGCTCGCGGCCATCGATCTCGAAAAGGGCAAGCGCAAGTGGAAGGGCGGACGCTACGGCCACGGCCAGCTCGTCCTGTTGCCCGACCAGGACCTGCTGCTGGTGCTCTCGGAGCAGGGTGAGCTGGCGCTGGCCAGGGCGACCCCCGACCAGTTCACGGAGCTCGCGCGGTTCCCGGCGATCGAGGGCAAAACCTGGAACCACCCGGTGCTGGCCGGCGACGTCCTGCTGGTTCGCAACGGCGAGGAGATGGTCGCGTTCCGTCTGCCCCTCGCGGGCTCGGACGAGCAGGCAGGCCGATGATGCCCGCCTGAGGTACGATCGGCCCATGCCGACCCGCTACCTCGACGACGAGACTCCGGTCGTCCAGTTCGATCCCCTGCTGGAGATCTCCCCCTTCGTTCTCTTCCGCCGCATCAAGGAAGGGGAGGCCCCCTTGATCGTCGATGTCCGGCCCGATCCGGGACGGCTCACTCTTCAAGGCGCCATCCCCTACCCCGGCCCCGACTGGTCGCCGCCGCAGGATCGCGACGTGGTGCTCTTCGATGAAGACGGCTCCATCGCAATCGAAGGAGCCCGCCACATGCAGTCGGTGGGCTACCCCCGCGTCAAGGCCCTCTTCGGAGGATTGGAGCTCTACGAGTTCTCCCTCGATCCCGAAGTGATCGGCCAGGAGACGTACCTGCTGCGTCAGGGCACCGGCGTCAGCACCGAGTAGACCTCGCGCGGCGCCAGCCCCATCCAGGGGTCGGCCGGCGGAGTCAGGAAGAGCGTCTCATAGATCCAGTCGGTGAGCTTGTCCAGCTCCGGCATCCCGGTAGCTTCCGACAGCCTGGCGTGAATGGCGGCGTGGAACAGCAGCTCATTGCGGGCGGTGTCCTCTGCGATCAGCTCCTCGAACCGCTGGATCGAAGTCTCCACATTGCCGGTTCCCACCCAACTGCCGAACTTCTCGATCAACAGCTTGCGGCTGCTCTTGCTGAGCCCGGCGTGCTCTTTGTAGTAGTGCCTGGCGGCGAGCGCCACGACCTGGTCTTCCGGGACAGTTGGCCTGTCCGGCTCGGGAGTAACCGCCCGGAGCAGCGCACCCTCGGCGATGCTCTTACTGGCGCTGACGTTGGAAGCCTGCCTCGCCGTGGGCCGCCGGAGCCCCGCACGCTGGACGAACGCGCTCAGCGTCGCATCGGCTACAGCGCTGTAATCGTTGCTGCGGTCTCTCGCAATGAATTGTGCGATCCTCGTCTCGAGGGTCAGGTAACGATCAAGGTGGCGGTCGGCCAGAGCGCGGACGAAATCCTTGTCGGAAGAGCGGCCAAGGTCCCGAGCCATGATCGCTCCCGAAGACAGAGCCTCGCGGAAGATCTCCGGCGCATAGAGGCCGGGAATCGCGTCGACGATGCGGCCCTTGGAATCGAGCACGTAGTGCAGGCTGTTGCCCGTGATCGTGCCCTCCAGGCGGCGGCCGTCGCCGAAGTCGACCGTCACCTTGGGCACCGGCCGCACCGACTGCCAGTGCAGCACCCAATCCTCGCGCATCTGACCGGAGATGTGCTCGTCCGCGTAGAGAACCGTCCGGAAAAAGCGGCTGTTGGCGCAGCTCAGCTCCTCGTCGAGGCGCCCCAGAAGCCGAAGAGAAAGGATGGGCTTGCCGCTCTTCGCTGCCGCGGCCTTCGCAGCCTCCAGATCCGTATACCAGAAAAGGCGCGAGGCCGCGCAATCCTTTTGGGCGCAAACCGCGTCGAGAGCGGTCTGAAAGACGGGGCTCTTCGCGAGCTCCGGCTCGGCCTCGGCGAGGGCAGTTATCGCCTCCAATACGGCCTCCATCCCCGCCGGCCCGGCCGCCCGCAGCGTGGCTACCCCGGCGGCATCCAGCTCACTCTTCGAGACCAGGGACCGGGCCACCTGTGCCAGGTCATCCCCGGTATTCCCGGCAGTGGCCCATCCCGGCAGCAAGAACATGCACGACAGGAAGACAGAGACTCTCCGACTCGAAGCTCGCATCCCGAGCCCCCTTTCGCCAGCCCTTGTAGGGAGTATACGCGCTCTGGAAGAACTTCGTTGCCTCAGGCTGCCTACCCCTGCCTGGTGGCGATCCACCATGTCGTGCCTCCCGCATCCTTCACGCCTCCCCGCTTGTCCTCGTCTTCCTTCTTCACCGGTTCTTGCACCGATGTCGCTCCCGCTTCAAGAGCACTTCTGTATGTCGCGTCAACGTCGCTGACGTAGACATGCACGTGAGACGGAATCGGCGGCCAGCCCTCAACTCCATCCGCGATCATCACGACCGTGTCATCGATCCGAACCTCCGCGTGCATGAGCTTCCCGCTGGCGTCGGGAAACCGGCGCAGCTCAACAGCACCAAAGACGCTCTTGAGAAAGTCGATCGTGCTACTCGCGCCATCGACGATGAGATACGGCGAGACGGTCGTGTAATTGTCCGGTTTGTAGCTCATGTGTTCCTCAGGAGAGGGGGACCCTCACGGGCCCCCGGCGCGCTTGATAGATGTAATGCCGACTACCGACGCGCTCGCGCGTCCGGTGTAGATGCTGGCTGGGCACTTTCGCCGCCGGGCTGCGACTGTGGGTTCTCTTGGCGCATCGCTGCGGCCTCACGCGCAAAGAAGCCCTTCAACTCCTCACGCGAGAGATGTTTCGTCTCCTCGTAAATCGCGTCCCGAATAGCACGGACCATCTCAACGGCTCGAATTGGGGTCTGCTTCATAGGTCGTCACCTCTCTGGGTGAGTGGATGGATAGCGGCTTGTATCCTTGCTCCAGGTTTACGGCGTTAAACAACCGAATCTTATCGAACCGCACAATGTGCTTGAAGTTCCAACTCACCAGCACGTCAACGTCGGCCACCGTAGCCAGCGCGATGTGGAGCATATCAAAGCGAAACTTAGAACCGAGCACTTTGCGCTCCTCGTAGTCCGCGAGCAGGTCCAAGGCCTCGTCGCTGACCGGAACCAACCCTCCAGCTAGAACGAGTAACTCGCTGTACACTTCGCGTACGGGTTCTGGAGCGCGGCGAAGCTCTGTCTCCAGCAAGGCGGAGAGAATCGGAGTGAATGTACCAGCACGAAAATCGGCGACCAAGCCATTCGACCAAAGGGCGAACTCGGGCTCAAAGCAGCCGCCGAGCACGGAAGTATCCACATAGATCTGCAGCTTCTTCATGAGCCGAATCTAGCCAACTTCAGAAGTTCGCGCCGCCCAATAGGATTGCCCCTCAGCGCCAGCGCAGCAGTTCGCTGCAGGGGTCGTATTAGCCGCCTCCTCGCTCACAACTCCCGAGGAGACTTCGGGAGCCGAAGCAGATGAAGGATGAGCCGGCAAGAATGCCGGCGGTCCCTCTGTAACCTTATACTGAGCTAGGACACGACCGAAACGTTCCTCGACCGCCCGACCCGGTCGTGCCCTTTACCCAGAACGAGCTCTAGCAGAGCCTTGTAGCGCAAGTGTTATACGAAGGGTAGCAGGTTGGGACGTCGCCACTATAGCAACCATAGCAGTAAGTGTTGGCCATAGTGCCTCCCGCGACCTGCTTCAATTCGCCTGTTCCCTCAAGATTCCGCACCGTCTCCTTCGCCAGTACCAGTTTCTTCACCTTCTTTTTCATGGTGTCTCCCTGGTAGTTGCCGGGGGCAGATCCCCGGCAACGCACATTCTAGCTCATCCTGAAGAGGTAGTACTCCGGGCTGGGTGAACCTCGGCGGTCAGGCGCTCGCCGACGCGGCCTGCAAGCGGCGCCAGAAGAAGTACGAGAGGCCCCAGAGCACGCCGGTGCCCGCGGCCCAGCCCCAAATCTCCGGGCCGTCGCCCACCGACAGGTGGGCGATGAGCGCCGAGCCGAGGATGATGGCGAAGCCGGCGTAAGCCCACTCCTTGAGCCGCGCCGGCACCGGCGCCAGCAGCAGCACCACGCCGAAGAGCTTGGCCCACGAGAGCTCCACCCGGAAGTACGCGGGAAAGCCGAGGTGGGTGAACATCGCGGCCACCTGCGGCAGTCGCAGCTGCGCATAGGCGGTGAAGCCCATCTGCAGGCAGAAGAGCACGGTGGCGATCCAGAAGCCGATGACCATTCCTTTGGAGCGGGGCATGTGCAGCTCCTTGTGTCAGATATCCAAGTCGATTGTTTAACCTTGCCGACGCAACGACGAGGGCGGTGAGCGGAGGGGCCGCGCGCTTCTACCCGGGTTCAGGAGCTCCAGAGCTGGAGCGATATGCGCGGGCGGAAAATCGCGCCGGACGATCCGCTCGACATCGGCTCGGGTGACTTCGGGAGTCGGCTGCATTCAGAAAGTCACTCGCGGCGCTTGTTCGAGTTATCCATGTCCGACATGATGAGCCAGCGCCCGTCCGAGCCCTTGCGCAGGGTCAGCGTGAACTTCCCGATGTCCGGCTTTCCGGCCGTATCGGTGTATCCGCCGATGATGTAACCCACCCCACCCTCGGCCGCGTAGGCAAGGGCGCGCAGCGACAGCGGCCCCCCTTGACCGGTGTAATGCTTCTGGATCGCCGCCCGGCCGCGCACCGGAGTCCTCCCGTTCGGCAGCACGAACCCGTCCTCGGCGAAAAGCCCTGCCAGCGCCGCCGCGTCCTTCTTCGACCACGCCGCCTCGTAATCGGTGAGGACACGCGCCAGCTCCGGGGGCAAGGTGATGGAAGGCTCGGCTGGCGGCGTCTCCTGCTGGCCGGCCGCCGAGGTTGCCAACAGCAAGGTCATGATGAGGAGCGTTCTGGCTGCTTTTCTCATGGCTTCTGATCTCCTGGTTTCCGCGCCTTGAGGATGAACGTGGTCGGGATGAGGCGCGCCCGCGCGACAGAATACCAGCGGGCAGGATCCGCGTGCGCTTCGTTCGCCTTGCTCGCGTCGAGCTCTCCTTCGACCAGCGCCTCGAT
>DASUNJ010000863.1:0-13894 GCA_036277235.1 Thermoanaerobaculia bacterium
GGAGCCCTCGAGCTGGTCCTCGGTGGCCAGGATCAGGATCTCCAGGTCCTGGCGCACCTTGGGGTCCTTTTCGGCGGCGAGCCTCTGGCGGAGCGTGTCGGCGGCTTTCTTGATCTCCTCGCGGGAGCGCTCGACGAAGCCGGGCTTCAGGTCGAAGATCTCCTCGTCGAGGCCGGGGACGCCGAGCTGGCCCGCGCCCTCGGGGCTCTGGCGCGCCAGCACGTCGATGAGGATCTGGGAGTTGGCGTCGCTGCGCTCCACCCAGGTTTCAGCGGAGACAGAAGCCCCGGCGAGCGTCAGGAGCAGGACGCCGAGGGAGAGAATGCGAAAACGGTAAGGGTTCAAGGTGACCTCCAGTCAGGAACGGGACCTTCTCGTATAACGACCCGGACGCAGAAAGGTTTCCGGAGGTTCTCCGCGTAGAATACGTCCATGCGTGCTCTGAAGCTCATCCTGATCTGTCTCCCTGTATTCGTGGCCGCCTTGGCCAGCGCAGCTCCTCCTCCGGCCGATCCCGCCGTGGCCGAGACGCTGAAAGAGGCCTTTGACCTCCTCGACAAGAACCGGTTCGGGGAGGCTGCCAAGAGCTTCCAGCAGGCGGACGAACAGGCCGGCGGCTCCTGCGGCCCCTGCCTGCTCGGCCTCTCCCGGGCCTATGTGGGGCTCCGCAAGCCGGCGAAGGCGGCCGATGCCGCCCGCAAGGCAGTGGACCTGCTCCGCACTCCCGAGCTGCTCGGCCAGGCCTGGAACCAGCTCGGCTTCGCCCTCATGTCGCACTCGAAGCCCGACCTTGCCGGGGCAGAGGAGGCCTTCCGCAAAGCGGTGGAGGCCGCGGCCGGCGGCCAGGTCGCCAGTATCGCCAATGTCGCGCGCTACAACCTGGCCGACGTGCTCTGGCGGCAGAAGAAGTACGCCGAGTCCGAGAGCGCGGCCCGCGAGGCGCTGATCGCCGAGCCGACCGGTCCGGCATCCCTGAACGCCCGCATCGTCCTCTGCCAGGCGCGCACCGACGGCGCTCCGGTCGCTCCGCCGGAAGTCGTCTACGAGGACGCCGCCTGCCCCAAGGAAGGGCTGCGGATCTTCGAAAAGAAGGCCCAGGCTACCTCCGGGGAGAGTGTGGTCGTCCGTCCCGAGAAGCTGTTCGGACGCCCGCCGGTGTACGACGAAGGCGCTCGCATGAGCAACCTCCGCGGGACTGTCGTGGTCGAAGCCGTCATCGACGAGGAGGGCTGCATCCAGAACCCGCGGGTCTGCAAGAGCGTCCACCCGACGCTCGACCTTGCCACTCTGGACGCGGTGCGCCGCTGGGTCTTCCGGCCGGCCGAGCTCGACGGGAAGCCGGTCAAGGTCTACTACACTCTCACCGTGAGCTTCACGATGAGCAGATCCGGAGCCAAATAGAGCTGGAGATCGTGACATGAAAATCGTTCTCGGGGTCCTCGTGCTCCTCCTGTCTCCTTGTCTGGCGCAGGCCGGGTCTCCGGTCGCCGATCCGTCCGTCGACAACCCGAAGGTGCTGGAGGCCTTGAAGCAGGGGATGCAGCGGCTGGAACGCGAGGAGTACCGGGCCGCCGCGTCCGAATTCAAGCGCGCCGCCAAGCTGGCCGATGGTCCGTGCGGACCCTGCCTTCTGGGCCTCGCCCGCGCCTACAACGGCAAGGGCGACGGGAAGAAGGCTGCCGAGGCCGCCCGGAGCGCCATCCCGCTGATCGACCGCCCGGACGCCCTCGCGCAGGCCTACAACGAGCTCGGAGCCGCCCTTGCCGAGGAGAAGAGCCTCGCCCAGGCGGAGGAGGCATTCCGCAAATCCCTGGAGCTCGGGCCGCCTTCGCCGGGCACGGTGCGCGCGAACCTTGCCGGAGTCCTGCTGCGGTCCGGACGCCATGCCGAGGCCCTCGATCTCGCGCGGGAATCTCTGAGCGCCGGGCCGCCGAGCACCAACGCCAGGATCGTGGTCTGCGAGGCCAAGCGGGAGTTGGGGACTCCTTACACCGAGCCCGCCCTCCCGCCTCCGACCGAGCGCTGCGTCCCCGACCAGCGCCTGCGGCTGACGAGCGGCGCCACGGCCCCGGCCGTAGGCACGACCCCTCCCAGGAAGATCTTCGGCCAGATGCCCAAGCCCGCTCCGATGCCCTCCGGGAGCGTGAGCACCGAGTCGATGCTGGACGCGGTCATCGACGAGGACGGCTGTGTCCGCGACATCCGGATCTGCAAAGGCGGAGAGGAGGGGTTCGACCGCGCCGTGCGCGAGGCGATCAGCCGTTGGGTGTTCGAGCCCGCGACGGTCGACGGAAAGCCGATCTCGGTGTACTACACCATCACGACGACGAGAACCGCGGTCGGCTCCAACTGAAGTGAACTTCGAAACCCTGACGGTGCACGCCGGGCACGAGGCCGATCCCACGACCGGATCGGTAGCCTCCCCGATCCATCTCTCCACCACGTTCGCCCGCGACCCGGACGGGGTTCCGCTGGGCGGGCACACCTACATCCGCGAGTCGAACCCCAACGAGCACCAGCTCGAAGCGGCGCTGGCGTCTCTCGAAGGGGGCCTCGAAGGGGGAGCATCCGCGCTGGTCTTCGCCTCGGGCATGGCCGCGGGCATCGCCCTGCTCCAGACCCTGCCGCCGGGATCGCACGTGATCTTCCCGGACGACGTCTACTACGGCTTTCGGATCGCGGCGGAGGAGAATCTCCCCAACTGGGGGATCTCGTCGACCGCCGTGGCCATGCAGGACCCTCGCGAGGTCGAAGCCGCGCTCCGCCCCGAGACCCGGCTCGTCTGGATGGAGAGCCCGTCCAACCCGCTCCTCAAGGTCACCGACATCCGCGCCGTCGCGGACCTCGCCCGGCAGGCGGGCGCCCTGACCCTGATCGACAGCACCTTCGCCACCCCCGCGCTGCAGCGGCCGATCGGGATGGGTGTCGACGTCGTCCTCCATTCCACGACCAAGTACTTCGGTGGCCACAGCGACGTGCAGGGAGGAGCCCTGGTCTTCGCCCGCAAGGACGACCTTTTCGAGAAGACCGATCACATCCGCCATGTCCTGGGCGCCGTGGCCTCGCCCTTCAACTCGTGGCTCGTCCTGCGCGGCCTGCGCACCCTGGCCTGCCGGATGGCGGTCCAGAGCGCCAACGCCCTGGCCGTTGCGCGAGCGCTGGAAAAGTCGCCGGCCCTTTCAGCGGTTCACTACCCGGGGCTCGAATCGCACCCGGGACACGAGGTGGCGAAGCGCCAGATGTCGGCCTTCGGAGGCATGCTCTCCTTCCAGACCCGGGGCGGACGAGATACCGCCCTCCGAGCCGTTTCCCGCGTCCGGCTCTTCACCCGCGCGACCTCGCTCGGCGGCGTCGAAAGCCTGATCGAGCACCGCGCGTCGAGCGAGGGTCCCCAGTCGCGCACCCCGCAGGACCTCGTCCGCCTTTCCCTCGGCCTCGAACATCCCGGAGACCTCATCGCCGATCTGGAGCAAGCCCTTCAGGTAGTGTGACTTGGGAACGGTTTTGCGGTACATTCGACAGCAGCAGTCTGAGGTCCAATACCGTGCCCCGACGGGGTCTCTAACAAGGAGAGGCAACACCATGGCTGAGAAGAAGGCAACGACCGGCAGCAAGAAGGCGGCGAAGAAGAGCACCGCGAGCAAGAAGTCGGCGTCCTCCCCGTCCTCGTCGGGCGGAGCGAAAAAGAAGTCGTCCACCAAGGCGACGGTCGGCAAGGTCGCGGCCGGCGTGGCCGCTGCCGCCGGGATCGCCGCGGGCGTGGCCGCCGCCGTCAAGGGCGTGAAGAAGGCCTCGGCGAAGAAGGCGGCGGCCAAGAAGAGCTCCGGCGGCGACTCGTCCGGCGGCGCCAAGAAGACTCCGGCGAAGAAGTAGGGGCGCCCCTACTCCTCCGGCGACAGCGCCCGGCGCGCGTCGGCGAACGATTGGCGGAGGCCCTCCCGGTCGCGCTCGGTCACCAGCGATACGAGCTCGCCCAGGGCCTCCCGCGTTGCGGCGTAGACGTCGTTCCGGTGCGGGTTCAGGTACTGAATGTCCAGGTAGAGGTCGGGGTCCTCTGAAAGCACGCGTAGCGCCGTGGCGGCCTGGTTGCTGTAGGTCGTCGAAGCGCAGGCATGCAGCTCCGCGGAATCGATCCCGGACTTCGCCAGGGCCGCGCCGAAGAGCATGTTCGTCAGGTGCGAAAGCCCCAGCAGCCAACCCATCAGGCGGTCATGGTGGGGGAACGGCACCGCGACGATCCGCGTGTAGGGATGAGCGAGCAGCGGCGCCAGCTGCCGCTTCTCCTCGACCGGATCGCCCTGGGCTGCCAGGACGAACGTCAGCGTCTCGTAGACCGACTTGCTCGGTCCGAACATCGGGTGTACGGCGTAGACCCGCAACCCTTCGTCCCGTGCATGGGCGAGAGCGCCGAGAAGAGGGGTCTTGATCGAGGCCACCTCCACTATCGGCGCGCGGGGCCGGCGCGCGATCAGCTCCTCCAGCACCGCGGCCGTGCGGTTGAGCGGCGCCGCCACCCAGATCGCCGTGTAGCTGTCCAGGTCCTCGATCTCGCCCAATCCGCCGAACCGTCCCTGCGGACGCGGCGTCGGCAGCCCGGACAGCGCCGGGTCGGAGATGTCGACCGTGTGGCCCGCGAGCTCCAGAAAGCCGCGAAACCAGGTCCCCATGCCGCCGGACCCGCCCACGATCAGCATCCGTTCCCCCCGCCGCTCGCGCAGCGCGACCCCCACTCGGTACTGCCGCTCCACCGAGCCGCGGATGATCGCCTGGAACATCGACATCATGACCTCTTCGGACACGCCGCAGGCGTTGGCGTGCTGGCGGGCGCGGTCGAGCACGATGTGCTCCACGTCCCGCACTTCGACGGGGGAGCCGGAGGCGGCCTTGATTCGCCCCACCTCGGCGGCCAGCTCCATGCGCCGGCGGAGCAGCTCGAGGAGGGCGCGGTCGACCTCGGCGATGGAGTCGCGCAACGAGGGCAGATCGGGATCGCTCATGCCCGATAGCTTACGGAGAGGAGGGAGGGGAGGGAAGCCGGGGGTTGGCCGGCTCCCCTTTTGAAGCGCCGCACGACGATGGCCGCCGTGGGTCAGATAGGTACGCCGGAGGTATAGAGCAAGCGGAGTGCCATGGCGAAACCCCCGGAAAACAAAGACTTTTTCCGCCCCGCCGCACACTTCCGGACACGCCTCCGTCACCCCGCGAGGACGTGGCCGGCGGCGCCTCTCCTGCGGAGCAGGGTGGCACCTGCCTTGCTGTAAGTGCAACGGGTCCAGCAGGATCGGTCCCCAGGGGGAGCGTGGTAGGCTCCGCGCGCCGTTCAACCCTTTTCCTGAGCGAGAGTCCATGGCCAACGACCCCACGTCCGAGCTCACGAGCCGCTCCGCCACCGACACCCGCTTCTTCGGGCACCCCGCGGGCCTCTCCACCCTCTTCTTCACGGAGATGTGGGAGCGCTTCAGCTACTACGGCATGCGGGCCATCCTGCTGCTCTTCATGACTACCGCGGCGGCCCAGGGCGGGCTCGGATGGGACGCGGCCAAGGCCGGCCCCATCTACGGCCTCTACACGGCCCTCGTCTACCTGACGGCCCTCCCCGGCGGCTGGCTCGCGGACCGCCTCATCGGCCAGCGCCGCGCCGTGCTCTACGGCGGCATCATCATCGCCCTCGGCCATCTGAGCCTGACCTTCCACAGCATGGCGATGTTCTTCCTCGGCCTCTTCCTGATCGTCGTGGGCACCGGGCTGCTCAAGCCGAACATCAGCACCATGGTGGGTTCCCTCTACACGCAGCAGGACCAGCGGCGGGATTCCGGGTTCTCGATCTTCTACATGGGGATCAACCTCGGCGCCTTCCTCGCTCCCCTGGTCTGCGGCTACCTGGCACAGAGCGAAGGCTTCAAGGGCACCCTGCAGAACATGAGCTTCCGGCCGGAGAGCAGCTGGCACTGGGGTTTCGGCGCCGCCTCGGTGGGCATGGCCCTGGGCCTGGTCCAGTACGTGCTCGGCAGCCGCCGGCTCGGGAAGGCGGGGCTCCTCACCCAGGAGAGCCGCGATCCCGAGGCATTCCGCAAGGATCTCCGGGTCTTCTGGATGGTCCTCGGCGGCGCCGTCGCGGTCCTCGCCGCGCTGGCCGGGCTGCGGACCTCGGGCGTGCTCGACTTCACCCTGGACGGGGTCGTCGAGGTCGTCGGCGCCGTGCTGATCCTCTTCCCGGTCGTCTACTTCGTCTTTCTGCTGACGCGGCCCGGCTGGACCTCGGTCGAGCGGAAACGGATGGGGGCCATCGTGCTCTTCTTCGTGTTCGCGACCCTGTTCTGGGCGGCGTTCGAGCAGGCCGGCTCGACCCTGACGCTGTTCGCGGAGCGCAACACCCGCACCAGCCTGCTGGGCTTCGACTTCCCGTCGAGCTGGTTCCAGTCGGTGAACTCGTTCTTCATCATCTTCATGCTCGGACCGTTCTTCGCCTGGCTCTGGATCCGGCTCGGATCGCGCGAGCCCTCGAGCCCGGCGAAGTTCGCCTGGGGTTTGGTCTTCGCCACCCTGGGCTTCATCATCATGATCGCCGCGGCCCGCGCCTCGGGGCCCGAGGGCTCCCAGGTCAGCCCCATGTGGCTGCTGTCGGTCTACTTCGTCCATACCATCGGCGAGCTCTGCCTGAGCCCGGTGGGCCTGAGCACCATGACCAAGCTGTCGCCGGAGCGCGTGGTGGGCCAGATGATGGGCGTCTGGTTCCTCGCCACCGCCTGCGGCAATTTCCTGAGCGGTCAGGCCGCGGGCTTCTTCGAGAGCCTGCCGCTCGACAAGCTCTTCGGCCGCATGACCATCGTCGGCCTGGCGTTCACCGTGCTCGCGCTGGTGTTGATCCGGCCGATCAAAAGACTGATGGGTGGAGTGCACTGAGAGAGGAGATCTCTAGATGGCGACACGCATGACGAGCGTACCCGTTCAGGCAGTGGATGCTGCCCGGGCGGTCCACGGGGCCGATCGGCACCCGAAAGGTCTCTACGTCCTCTTCTTCACCGAGATGTGGGAGCGCTTCAGCTTCTACACCGTGGGCGGGATGTGGGCCCTCTACGTCCAGAACTCCGAGCAGGGCTTCGGGTGGCCCCAGGACCGGGCGACCGGCATCTGGGCGTGGTACCTGGCCTTCGTCTACGCCAGCCCGCTGATCGGCGGGTTGATCGCGGACCGCAAGCTCGGCTATCGAAAATCGGTGATGCTCGGCGGCCTGTTCTTCATGGCTGGTCATGCGCTGCTCGCCATGCGCTCGGTGCCGGTGATGTTCGCGGCACTGGCCTGCCTGGTCGTCGGCAACGGCTTCTTCAAGCCGAACGTCTCGGCCATGGTGGGCAACCTCTACCCCGAGGGGAGCCATCTCAAGGACCGCGCCTACAACATCTTCTACATGGGCATCAACATCGGCGCGTTCCTGGCGCCGGTGGTCGCCGAGTTAATGGTGAGGAGGTTCGGCTACCATCCCGCCTTCTTCATGGGTGCCCTGGGCATGGTGATCTCGGTGGCCATCCTCTGGTTCTTCAAGCGCGACATCGAGGCCGCGGACCGGCCGGGCCTCAGCGCGCCGTCATCGACCGCCGCCACGGCCGTCGACGCGCCCCCCAAGGGGATCAGCCAGCAGCGCCCGATCGACCTCATCCCCGATTCGCGGCGGGTCATGGCCCTGATCGTCATCTTCCTGATCGTCATTGTCTTCTGGATGGTGTTCCACCAAAACCAGACGACCTGGACCTACTGGGCCAACGACAACACCGACTGGGAGGTCAGCGGCATCATCTCGAACGCGATCAACCCGGCCTGGGTCATCCTGCTCACCTTCCCGCTGATCGGATTCTGGGGCTGGCTCGACCGGCGCGGCAAGGAGCCGTCGACGCCGACGAAGATGGCGATCGGCATGTGCCTGACCGGAGCGGCCTACTTCGTCATGTACCTAGCAGGCAAGGCGGGCGGCGACGTCGGCAGGGTCTCGCCCTGGTGGCTGATCAGCGCCTATGGCGTGCTGACGCTCGGCGAGCTGATGCTCTCGCCCATGGGCCTGTCGCTCGTCTCGAAGGTCGCGCCGATCCGCCTGCGCGGCCTGATGATGGGCGGCTGGTTCCTGGCCACGGCGATCGGCAACAAGCTGACCGGCGTCGGCGTCTACTGGGACGACATGCTGCACTCCCAGTTCTTCGCGATGCTGGGAGGCCTGTCGCTCTTCATGGCGGTAGTGCTGACGCTGCTGTTGAAGCCGCTGAAGAAGGCAATGCCAGGCGTTTGATCCCATTCTCCCTCTCCCTCGGTGATACCGGGGGAGAGGGAGAAGGGCTCGAGGAGTCGGCCGAGGGCGATAGGGCTCTAGGGACAGCGACAGCCGCAGTAGCAGAGCGTCCAGTTCACGCAGTACTTGGTGCAGCCCCAGGGACAGTCGGTGCAATCCGCGGTGCACTGGGCGAAAGTGCAGGTGGCCGGCTTCGGGGAAGGGTTGAACAGGTCGAGAGCCGGAGCCGCCGTGGAACCGGCCTGCAAGGTCGGAGCGGCGGGTGCCGCGCAGGTGCCGGCGGATGGGGTGGAAAGAGCCTGGCTCGGGTCGGGCGGTTGGGCCTCGAGCCGTGGCGCCAGGAGCAGCAGGGCAAGAAGACAGGCGCAGGCGATCAGGGTTCTTTTCATCGTCGATCCTCTCCGTGGAAACAGTCTGGTTGATCCGACCGGCCTCCCCGGAGCATTCTAACCGCTTGCTTGAGAAAATGCTTACAACCTGACCTGCATCCCCATCTCGACCACCCGGTTCGGGGGAATCCGGAAGAAGTCCGTCGGCCGCTGGGCGTTCCTCGACATCAGCGAGAAGAGCTTCTCCCGCCAGATCGCCATGCCCCGCTTGTTGCTCGGGATCAGGGTCTCGCGGCTGAGGAAGAACGTCGTGCTCATCACGTTCAGGTCGAGTCCCTTGGCCTTGGTCAGGTCGGTCACCTCGGAGACGCTGGGGTTCTGCAGGAAGCCGTAGCGGGCGATGACGCGGAAGAAGCCCTTGCCGAGATCCTCCACCCGCACCCGGTCGTCCACCTCGACGTAGGGAACCTCCTCGGTCATCACCGTCAGCAGCACGACCTTGTCGTGCAGCACCTTGTTGTGCTTCAGGTTGTGGAGGAGCGCCGTGGGCGTCGACTCCGGGTCGCGGGACATGAACACCGCGGTGCCCGGCACCCGGGGCGGCGAGGCCGGGGTGACCCCTTCGATGAAGCTCGCGAACGGGAGCGCCCCCTTCTTCAGCCGCTCCGCGAGGATCGCCCGCCCCTGCTTCCAGGTCGAGAGCAGGGTGTAGATCAGCAGCCCGACCAGCAGGGGGAGCCAGCCGCCCTCGGCGATCTTGATGATGTTGGCGCCGAAGAAGGAGATCTCGATGGCCAGGAAGAAGATGGCGCCGAGGATCACCAGCTGGGGGTTCCAGCCCCAGCGGCGGCGCGCCACCACCTGGGCGAGAATGGTCGTGATGACCATCGTGGTCGTGACCGCGACTCCATAAGCCCCGGCCAGGTTCGTGGACTTCTGGAAGCCCAGGACCAGGGCGATGGTGGAGAACATCAGGAACCAGTTCACCGCGGGGATGTAGATCTGTCCGATCTCCTCCTCGGACGTGTGGATGATCTCCAAGCGCGGCATGTAGCCGAGCTGGACCGCCTGCCGGGTGAGGGAGAAGGCTCCCGAGATGACCGCCTGGGACGCGATCACCGTGGCCACGGTGGCCAAGCCGACCAGGTAGTAGAGCGCCAGGCGGTTCTCCCCCGCCAGGTGGTAGAACGGGTTCACCACGGCCTTCGGCTCGTGGAGCAGGAGCGCGCCCTGCCCGAAGTAGTTCAACATCAGCGCGGGCATCACGAGCGCGAACCAGGCCATCCGGATGGGCCCCTTGCCGAAGTGCCCCATGTCCGCGTAGAGCGTCTCGCTGCCGGTCACCACCAGGAAGACGGCGCCCATCGCCAGGAAGGCCATCCACCCGTTGGCCATGAAGAAGCGGGCCGCGTACACCGGATTGACGGCGGCGAACACCCCCGGATCGCGGAGCACCCACATCAGCCCGAAGCCGGCCAGGGTGGTGAACCAGACCACCATCACCGGGCCGAAGATCCTCCCGATGCCGGCCGTCCCCTTGCGCTGGAACGCGAACAGCCCGATCAGGATGGCGATGGTGATGGGTACCACGTAGGGATCGAAGAAGGGTGTCGCGAGATGAAGCCCTTCCACCGCGCTCAAGACCGAGATGGAGGGGATGATCATGCCGTCCCCGTAAAGCAGCGCCGCGCCGAAAAGCCCCAGGGCGAGGAGGAGCCAGCGCCCGCCCCGCGCGTCGCGCAGCTGGGGAGGCACGAGCGACATCAGGGCGAGGATCCCGCCCTCGCCGCGGTTGTCCGCCCGCATCACGAAGATCAGGTACTTGATGGTGACGATGACGATCAGGGTCCAGAAGACGAGCGACAGCACGCCCAGGACGTTGACGCGGGAGAGGGCCACCCCGTGCTTCCTGATGTCGAAGCACTCGCGCAGAGCGTAGAGGGGGCTCGTGCCGATGTCTCCATAGACAACGCCCAGCGCTCCCAGCGCAACTCCCAGCATCGGACGTTTCGAAGAGCTTTTCGTGTGGGTCACGAACGCGGAACGTATCACAGCCCGTGCCAGGCGGTCAGGGCGTCTCGTATCCCGCGGCCCGGCCGCTCAGCCTGCCTCGAGCAGGATCGCTTCGGAACGTCACCCACCCTTCGCGCTTCGACTGGCGGGGAACGAAGGCGGCCTCGAAATCAGCCACCTCCGGTTCAGCACCGGGAGTCTCGAGAGTCACCTCCACCTTGACTCCCTCGGCGGTTTCATCCCCCCGGTTGTGAACGGTCACCGGAACGGCCCAGGCTCCGCCGCGGGGCTCGGGCCGTCCGAGCTCGATCGAGAGCAGGGCCGGGGAGTCGCCGCCTTTGCCCTGTACCGCCTCCCAGGCGAGGAAGCCGACGGTGCCGGCGACCACGACCAGGCTCACGGCGAAGACGATCCACTCCAAAGGGTGCTTTGCAATCCGACTCATGACAGCAGCAGCAGCCTCCCTGCCGAGGCGCCGAGAGCGCTGGCGACCCCGAGCGTCACGGTCTGGGCGATCCCGGTGGCGAGGGAGACCCCCTCGAACCGGCCGAAGAACCAGAGGATGAACGCCGAGGCGGCCAGCGCCACGGCGTAGCTGATCACCGAAAGCGACAGCACCCTGCCGAACCCGTTGCCGTCGCCCGGCCGCAGCGGCTTCGAGCCGGTGAAGTCGCTATAGAAAAGGATGATCCCGCCCAGGACCAGGGAGAGGAGCGCGAGCCCGAGCAGCCGCCAGGGGGTGGACTCGATGGCGATCTGGAGGATCTCCTCGGTCGGGGCCACGTTGCTGGCGAACAGCACCGCGCCGCAGAGGCCGAGGACCACATGCGCGGTAAGACCCAGGTTCTCCTTGTCCTCCTGGCCCTGCATCCCCTGGCTACCCTTGCCGTCTCCGCCGAACTGGGCGGCGCCGACCGAAACGCCGATCGCCGCGGGCACCCCTTCGACCACGACCTTGCCCAGGATCTCGGGGACGGGCATGCCGGAATCGATCTGGCCGATCAGCCAGAGGATGCAGGCCGAGACGAGGAGCCCGAGGCCCAGCTCCTCGACGGCCTCGAAAGCGAGATCGGCCCAGCTCGCGTCCTCGTGCAGGCCGGCATAGCGGTTGTACCCGAAGAGCAGCAGGAATCCTGCAAGCAGGTAGACGAGGAGACGGACGGGCCGGGCGATGAACCCGGCCCACCAGACCTCCATGGTGTAGAGCAGAGGAAGGCTGAAGAGCAGGCCGCCGGTGACGCCGCGCGCATACTCCTGCAACGTCTGGTCGAGCGTCCGCTCGGTTGATCCCATGGCACCGGAGTTTATTGCAAAACCCCGTTACGCCTCGACCTCCTCCATCGCCTCGACGTTGATGGCTTCGGCAAGGGCGGTCAGCTTCTTGTCGGTAGCGCCCTCCTCGTCGAGGGTCTGCTGCAGGAGCTTGACGGCCTCGTTCTCGCCCAGGAGCTGGGCGTAGGTACGGACCGTGCCGTAGCCGGCGATCTCATAATGCTCGACGCGCTGGGCGGCGGCGATGAGGGCGGCATCGCGAGTCTCGTCGTCCATGTCCTCCTGCATGACCTCCTTGCCCTCTTCGAGGAGCCCCTCCATGCCCTTGCACTTCTTGCCGCGGCCGCTCTTGCCGAGACCCTCGAAGATGCGGTCGAGTCGCTTGACCTGCTCCTCGGTCTGGCGGAGGTGCTCCTGGAACCCGGCCTTGAGCTGGGGGTTCGTGGCCTTCTTCGCCATCTTGGGGAGCGCCTGTAGAATCTGCTTCTCTGCGCTGTAGAGGTCTTTGAGCTCTTCCACGTACAGCTTCCTCAGGGAATCGATCTCCATCCTTCAGCTCCTTTTCTCAGTTAACGGCACCATTGCCTCCGATAGAGATAAAAGCAAGAGCAATGCCACGAGGGTGCGATATCGTGCGGAGAACCTGATAGGAGTCTGCATGGCCGAGCCCGAGTCGTCCAAATACCCGCCTGCGTCCAAGCGCGAGATCTGGAGCTGGGCGATGTTCGACTTCGCCAACAGCAGCTACACCACGGTGATCGTGACCGTGGCCTTCAGCGTCTACTTCACGCGCATGGTGGCGCCGGAGGGGCGCGGCGACTTCCTGTGGGGCTTGGGGATCGCCATCAGTAACCTGATCGTGCTCTCCCTCTCCCCGATCGTCGGGGCGATCGCGGACGATTCCGGGCGCAAGAAGCTCTTCCTCCTGGTTACCTGGCTGACCTGCGTGATCGGGACGGCGCTCCTCTGGTTCGTGCAGCCGGGCCAGGTGGGGCTGGGGCTGACGCTGCTGGTGATCTCCTTCCTCGGCTTCTCCTTCGGGGAAAACCTGGCGGGCGCCTTCCTGCCGGAGATCTCGACGCCGGCCAATATTGGGAGAATCTCGGGGCTGGGCTGGGGCCTGGGCTACTTCGGGGGGCTCGGCTGCCTGCTGCTGATCCGGCCGCTCCTGGCGGGGGACTTCGTCGAGTCAAACCTGCCGAACCTGCGCCTCGCCTGGTTGGTGACGGCGGGCTTCTTCCTGCTGGCAGCGCTCCCGACCTTCCTTTTCTTGAAGGAGCGCGCGCCGCGAGCGAACCGGACGGCGGCCGAGTATGTCAGGGCGGGGTTCACACGGCTGGCGGCGACGGCCGGCTCGGTGCGGCGCTTCTCGGAAGTGGTGCGGTTCCTCACGGTCTACTTCTTCTACTACGCCGGCCTCTCCTCGGTGGTGGCCTTCGCGGGGATCTACGCCTCGCGGACCCTGGGCTTCACCTCCGACGAGCTGATGCTCCTCTTCCTTCTGCTCCAGATCTCCTCGGCCATCGGCGCCTTCGTCTTCGGCTGGGTGCAGGACCGTCTCGGAGCCGTGCGCACGGTGCAGATCACCCTGGTGCTCTGGGTCCTGGTCTGCATCGGCGCGTATGCCTGCGGGGAGGGGAGCGAGGTGGTGGTCGGCTCGTGGACGGGCAAGCAGCTCTTCTGGCCGGTGGGCCTCTTCGCCGGCTTCGGGATCGGCTCGCTCCAATCCGCCTCGAGGGCCCTGGTGGGCCTCTTCGCCCCACCAGAGAAAGCCGCGGAGTTCTACGGCTTCTGGGGCCTCTCCGGCAAAGCCGCTTACATGATCGGCCCCCTGATCTTCGGAGCCATCGCCTCGACCGCCGGCTCGCAGCGCATCGCCATGCTCTCCACCGCCGCCTTCTTCCTCCTGGGACTGATCGGCATGGCCTTCGTGGACGAGAAACGGGGGAGGGCGGCGGCGGCGGCGTGGAGCGAGCCCTCACCTCCCCGGCCCTCCTCTCCC
>DASUNJ010000864.1:0-10823 GCA_036277235.1 Thermoanaerobaculia bacterium
CCGGGACCAGGGGGCCACCGTCTTCATGACTCTGCTGGCCGCCTTTCAGGTGCTCCTCTGGCGCTACACCGGCCAGGCCGACTTCGTGGTCGGATCGGTGGTCGCCAACCGCGAGCGCCGGGAGACCGAAGGAGTTATCGGGCTGTTCGTCAACAACCTGGCTCTGCGGGCCGACGTCTCGGGCAACCCGACCTTCCACGAGCTGCTCGGCCGTGTCCGAGAGTCCAACTTGCGAGCGTACTCACACCAGGACCTGCCGCTCGACCTCCTGATCGACCGCCTGCGCCTGCGGACCTCCGCCGACGCGGCGCCCTTTTCCCAGATTCGCTTCGTCCTGGAGAGCCATGCGGCGGAGAAGACCGACTTCGCCGGCCTGTCGCTCGGACCGTTTCCGGTCGAGGGTCCGCCGGCGGCGCGTAGCGATCTCGCCCTTTACATGGAGCAGGTCGGAAGCGATCTGATGGGGACGTTCATCTACAACGCGGACCTGCTGAGCGAGACCACCGTCCTGCGGCTTGCGGCTCGCTTCCAGACCCTCCTCGAAGAGGTCGCCCGAAAGCCGGACCGTCGCCTAGGCGACATCGCTCTGGAGAGGGCTTCCGAGCAAGAGGTGCCCGAAGGCTTCGTCGAGGAGCTGGAGGAGGTCTGAGGGCCAACCGGAGACTCTATGTCCGAGAAGAAACTCGTCCATGACCTATTCCGCGAGGCGGCCGGCCGGTTCGGCTCCTCCGTGGCCATCGATGGGCCGCGCGCCTGCGTCACCTACGCCGAGTTGGAGGAGCGCTCGAACCGCCTGGCCGCGCTGTTGCGTGAAGGGGGGCTCCAGACCGGGGACCGGGTGGCTGTCCTGGCCGAGGACCGCGCCGAGGTGATCGCCGCGCTGCTCGCCTGCCTGAAGGCGCGCTGCGTCTGGGTCCCCCTCGATCCGGATCTGCCCGTGGCGCGGCTGGCGGGGGTCGCCCGGCAGGCCGGGCCGGCCGCGTGGGTGGTCGAGGCCGCCTTCCGGCCCCTGCTGAGAGAGCTGGCCCCAGACGCGCCGCGGGTCGTGTCCGCCGGAGAGGACATGCTGGCGGCCGAGCCCTTCGAGCTCGCCAGCGAGCCGGACGACATGGCCTACCTCGTCTTCACCTCGGGCTCCACCGGCGAGCCCAAGGGCATCGCAGGGCGCCTCAAAGGGATCGGGCACTTCGTCCGGTGGGAGATCGAGGCTCTGGGACTCGGCCCCGGCAACCGGGTCAGCCAGCTCACCACGCCTTCCTTCGACGCCTTCCTGCGCGACGTCTTCACCCCCTTGCTGAGCGGTGGCACAGTCTGCGTCCCGCCGGTCTCCCGGCTCGACCTTCTGGGCTGGCAGGACCTGGTGGGCTGGATCGACCACCAGCGCATCCAGGTTGTGCATTGCGTCCCTTCGGTATTCCGCGCCTTGCTCAACGCGGACCTCGACGACAGCTTCTTCCTTCACCTCACCCACGTTCTGCTGGCAGGCGAGCCGCTGCTGCCAGCCGACGTTCAGCGCTGGATGGGGATCTTCGGCAGCCGGGTCCAGATCGTGAACCTCTATGGTCCGTCCGAGACCACGATGACCAAGCTGTTCCATTTCGTGGCCCCCGGAGACCTGTTCCGGGCCGGCATCCCCATCGGCAAGCCCATGCCGGGGGCGAGCGCAATCGTGGTGGACGAGAACGGTAAGGTCTGCCCGCCGGGCACGCCGGGGGAGATTTGGATCCGCACCCCGTACAGGACCCTGGGCTATTTCAATCGGCCGGACTTGACGGAGGCGGCCTTCATCCCGAACCCGTTCACCCAGCGCCCCGACGACCTGGTGTACCGCACCGGCGATCTGGGGCGCGTCCTGGAGGGCGGAAGCTTTGAGTACCTGGGGCGCAAGGACCGACAGGTGAAGATCCGCGGCGTGCGGGTAGAGCCGGCGGAGATCGAGAGCCGTCTGCTCGAGCACCCGGCCGTGGCGGACGTGGCGGTCGAGGCAGTGGACGGCGAAGGGGGCCGGCAGCTCTGGGCCTTCGTTGTAGCGCGGCAGCCGTTGGAGTCCGAGGATCTGCGCCGTTTCGCGGCCGACTCACTGCCCGAGCCCATGATCCCCTCGCGCTTCCTCTGCTTGGCGGAACTGCCCCGCACCGCCACCGGCAAGGTGGACCGCGCCCGTCTGCTCGCCGTGGAGGCCGAGGCGGAGCGGAGCCCGGCGCAGGCCTATCAGCCGCCGCGGACCCCTGAGGAGGAGATCCTCGTTGCCCTGTGGGAGCAGCTCCTGGGCGTCCCCCGGGTCGGCATCCATGACGACGTCATCCAGCTCGGCATGCACTCCCTGGTCGCCGCCGAGCTCATGGCGCGGGTGCGGATGCTGTTCGACATCTACCTGCCCATGCGGGACGTCTTCGAGCACCCGACCGTGGCCCGTCTCGCCTCCCACATCGAGACGGCCCGCCGGCTCCGCCACTCGGCGGGTCTGCCGGAGCTCCGCTCCGCGCCGCGGACCGGCCGCTTCCTCCTCTCGCCCCTGCAGGAGCGCATCTGGGAGATGGAGCGCCGCGGTCTCGGGGGAGCCGTCTATCACCAGGTGGCCGTCCTCTCTATCGAGGGCGGTCTGGATGCGGCTCTCCTGGAGGAGGCCCTCGGGCATCTTGCGCAACGCCATGCCATCCTTCGGACGCGCTTTACCGAAGTGGACGGCGAGGTGCGCCAGGATGTGCTGGACGAAGCCGGCGTGGACCTCGCACGGGTCGATCACCGCGATGTTCCCGCGGACCTGCGCCCGGTGGCCCTGGAGCAAGAGATCCAGCGGGTGGTGCACCAACCCTTCCTGGCCGACCGGGGAGAGGAGAGGCCTCCCTGGCGCGCCGCTCTCCTGCGGGTGTCCGAGGACGAGCACGTGCTCGTCCTCGCGTTTCACCAGCTCGTGGCGGACGGCGGCTCGGCGGGCATCATCAACCGCGAGCTCGCGGCTCTCTACACGGCGCTGTCCCAGGGCCGGCCGGCCGCGCTCCCGAACCTACCCTTCCAATACGCGGATGTAGCCGAGTGGCAACAGCGATGCCTCGAAGATCCCGTCTTCGCGGCACATCTCGACTACTGGCGGGCGCGCCTGGAGGGAGCGCGGCCGCTCCGGCTCCTCGCGGACCGCCAACCGGAGTGGACGGAGAGCTTCGCCGCCGGGGTGGCGCGGCGCATTATCCCGGAACCTCTGTACGAGGAGCTGAGGCGGCTGTGCCGAGAGCAACGCTGTACCTTGTCCATGCTGCTGCTCGCCACTCTGGGGATCCTGCTCCGGCGTTATAGCGGCGAGCCGGACGTCGTCGTCGGCCTGCCCGCGGCCCACCGCCCGCGGCCCGAGATGAAGGACCTGGTCGGCTGCTTCAACGACGAGGCTGGCTTCCGCTTGGAGGTGGCGCAGGGGACGTCTTTCCGCGAGTTGCTGCGGCGGGTGCGCGACCTCCAGGTGGAGGACTCGGCGCACTACGAGGTCCCGTTCACCCGGGTCCTGCGAGAGGTCTGCGCCGAGCCCTTCGCGAGCCATGTCCCGCTGTTCTCGGTGACGTTCAACTACCAGTTCTTCGCGCCGGACCCGCTGGAGCTGCCCGACCTGCGGATCGTGCCGCAGACCGAGCGCGACCGGTCAACCCTGCGGTACGACCTCGCGCTCCGACCGTTCGACAACTCGACTTCATTGGATCTGCGGGTCGGGTTCCGGACGGAGCTCTTCGAGCGGTCCACGGTGATCCGCCTCCAGGATCATCTGTCCGGGTTGCTGGAGAGCGTGCTCACCGATCCCGGGCAGCCGGTGGAAGTCTGCTCACTGCTCCGCGAAGACGAACGGCGCCAGCTCCTGGCATCTGGAGAGGGAGAGGCGCCTGGCGGGCTCGAGAGGGCTCTGCTGGAGCATCCCGCCGTGCGCGCCGCCGTCGTGGAGGGTATGACCGGAACGGTGGCGTACGTGGACCTCGAGGCCGGCGTTCGGCTGGAGGATCTACGGGTCTGGCTTCTCCGCCGGCTGCCTGAAAGCCAAGCCGTCCGTCTCATTCTGCACCCCCTTCCGCTCCGCGGCACCGCCCCCGAGGCCGCGCTGGCGGCCGAGGAGATCCGATCCTGATGATGTCTTCTGCCGAGACTGTGAACAACGCCCCCGTCCTCATCCTCTCAATGATGAGGTCCGGCTCCACCTTGCTGCGCTATTGCCTGGACACCCATCCGGACGTGTTCTGCCCGCCGGAGCTGGACCTCGGAGCCACGGCCACCGGCCTCTTCCGCTTCCTCGCCGGGCTGGAGGGAGAGGGGCTCGGAGCCGCCCTCGGCGCTTCGATCGATCCACGCACCCTGGTCCGCCAGCCCGAGATCCTGGGCAGCGTCCGCGAGATCCTGGGCGGGCTCCTGGCGGAGCACGCGCGGCGTAACGGCAAGCGCGTCTGGTGCGAGAAAAGCCCGTCCAACCTGCAGCACCTGGCAGTGCTGGAGAGCCTGTTCCCGGACGCGCGCTGCCTCTGCCTTTATCGCGGGTACCAGGACGTGGCGCACTCGATCCTGGAGATCTGCCGCTACGGCTTCGTCCGCGAGCTGGAGCCCTACGTCCGCGAGAGGCCCGAAAATCTCATCGAAGCCGTGGTGCGCTTCTGGACAGACGAGAATTCCGCTCTCCTCTCCTTTGAGAGGCGGCACGCCGGCCGCTGCCATCGCCTGCGCTACGAGGACCTCGTGGCGGATCCCGAGGCCACGTTGCAAGCGGCTTTCGGCTTCCTCGGGCTGCCGTGGCGCGGCGACCTGATCGATTCGGTCTTCAAGACCCGGCACGGCGAGGGGGTGGGCGATCCCAAGGTCGGGTTTTCGAACCGCATTCACCGCGACAGCGTAGGGGGCGGCCGCTCGCTGCCCTGGAACCGGCTGCCGGGACCGGTACTGGTGAAGGCGAACGCGGTGATGTCCCAGATCGGCTACTCTGGCGAGACCCCGGAGCCACGCCCCGCTGCGGCTCCGCCCGCGGCAGGTCCGGCTGGCCCGGACTCCGAGCTGCGCCGCCTGTTTCAGGAGAAGCTGCCGCGACGCGCCCTGGAGGACCTCGATCTCGTGGCGGCCATCGACGCCACATTCCAGTTCATCGTCGAAGGAGAGGGGGGAGGGGCGTGGATGTTGGACCTGCGCAACGGCGGCTGCCGGGTCCGCGAGGGCATCACCGAGGCCGAGTACACCGTGAGACTCTCCACCACGGACATGCTGGACATCGCGGGCGGGCAGCTCAACGCCATGTCCGCCGGGATGAACGGCCGGATCAAGGTTTCCGGCGAGCCGGGGCTGGACGACCTGCAGCGTCTCATCCGGCTGCTGCACGAGGCTGCCTGATCTCGAAAACCAAGGAGACCCGACGAGATGTCGCTGCACCAGGACCTGTCCTTCTCGTTCCGCACGCTGCGCAAGAGTCCCGGCTTCACGCTCGCGGCCGTACTCTGCTTCGCCTTGGGAATCGGAGCCACCACGGCCATGTTCAGCGTGGTCAACGCCGTGCTGCTGAGGCCGCTGCCCTTCCACGAGGCGGACCGCGTCGTGGGGCTCTGGAACCATCTCACCAAGATGGATCTCGACTGGCTGGGTGCCTCGGCCCCCGAGTACCTCGAGTATGTGGAGCGGAACGCCGTCTTCGAGCAGATCGCCGCCTATCACATGGGGTTCGAGGTCACCATCGGCGGCGAGGCGGGGCCGGAGTCGATCATCGCCGGCCTCTCCACCCCCAGCCTCTTCCCCCTGCTGGGTGTCAAGGCCGAGGCAGGGCGCACCTTCGTGCCCGAAGAGGGCGTCCGGGGGGAGGACGATGTCGTCCTGCTCAGCCACGGCTTATGGCGCCGCCGCTTCGGCGGCGACCGGTCCGTCGTCGGCAGGAAGATCGAGATCAGTGGCGAGCCGCTGACGGTGGTGGGCGTGCTCCCCTCGGCCTTCCATCTGGAAGGCGAGGAGGTGGATATCTGGGCGCCGCTGGCCTTCGATCTGGCGAACCTCCGGCCGCGCCGGCAGCGCTACCTCAACGTCCTCGGGCGGCTGAAGGACGGCCTCTCTCCGGCGCAGGCCCAGGCCGGCATCGAGAAGCTCGTCCGCGAGGTGGAGCAGGAATATCCGGAGGTCTACCAGCCGCAGGGCCGCCAGGTGGTCCTGGTGCCGCTCCAGGAGCGCATGGTCGCGGAGGTCCGGCCGGCGCTCATCGCCCTGCTGGGCGCCGTGGCTCTGGTGCTGCTCATCTCCTGTGTGAACGTGGCCAACCTGCTGCTGGCGCGAGCGACCCGCCGGCAGGGGGAGATCGCCCTGCGCACTGCCCTCGGGGCGGACCGGCTCCGGCTGCTGCGCCAGGTCCTGGCCGAGAGCACCGTCCTCGCGGTGCTCGGCGGCGCCGTCGGTCTGCTGGGCGCCTCCTGGGCCCTGGGCCTCCTGGTGGCGATCCATCCAGAGAGCATCCCGCGGGTGGACGAGATCCAGCTCGATGGCACCGTGGTGACCTTCACGGTCGCCCTTTCCCTTTTGACCGGCCTGGCCTTCGGCCTGATCCCGGGGGTTCAGCTCTTCCGGCGCGAGTTCCATCCGCTGCTCAAGGAAGGGGGGCGGTCGACGGGCGGGCGCGGCCGGCTGCGCAACGCGCTGGTGGTCAGCGAGGTCGCCCTGGCTTTCGTTCTGCTGATCGGCGCCGGCCTCCTGATCGAGAGCTTCCGGCAGGCGCAGCGGGTGGACCCGGGATTGGAGGCGAACGAGCTACTGACCCTGCGGGTAACGCTGCCCTACTCGCAGTACCGGGAGGACTCCCGGGCCGAGGGTTTCTACCGGAGCCTCCTGGAGCGCATTGAGGGGCTGCCCGGCGTCGAGGAGGCGGCGATGATTTCCAACCTGCCGCTGAGCGGCCAGGAGTCGCTGACCGGTTTCCTGATCGAGGGGCGGAGTCTCGGCCCGGCGGATGGGGCCCCCAGCGCAGACGAGCGGGTAGTCAGCCCCGGGTATCACCAGGCTATGGGGATCGGCCTTGTCCAGGGGCGCTACTTCCAGGAGGGTGACACTGCTCAGTCGGCGCGGGTAGCACTGATCGACGAAACCCTGGCCCGCCGCGACTGGCCGGGCGAGAGCCCCATCGGGCGGCGCATTCAGCTCGGCTCCGGGGGAGATGGCCCCTTGTTGACCATCGTCGGCGTGGTCGAGCATGTCCGCCAGCACGGCCTGGACCGCGAGTCGCGGCCCCAGATCTATGTTCCCTTCTCGCAGGGGGTTCTGCGCTCCATGTCCCTGCTGGTGAGGACGTCCGGCGATCCCCTGACCCTGGCGTCCTCGGTCCGGGATGCGGTATGGGAGCTGGACCCCGGGCAGCCGGTGTCGGAGATCCGTTCCATGGAGCAGGTGATCGACGATTCGTTCGCGCCGCGGCGCTTCTCCACGGCTCTGCTCGCCTCCTTCTCCGCGATCGCCCTGCTGCTGGCGTCTCTCGGCATCTACGGGGTGATGGCCTACAACGTGGCCCAGCGCGGCCGGGAGATCGGCCTGCGGGTGGCGATGGGCGCACAACGGAGTGATGTCCTGCGGCTGATCGTGGGGCAAGGGATGTTCCTCACTCTGATCGGGCTCCTGGCAGGGGGGCTCGGGGCGGTGGCGCTGACGCGCTTCCTGGCCAGCCAGCTCTTCGGCGTCGGAGCTCACGACCCTGCCGTCTTCACGGTCGTGGCGCTTTCGCTCGCGGCCATCGCCCTGCTCGCCAGCTTCGTTCCCGCCCGCCGCGCTCTTCGGTTCGACCCTATATCCATCCTGAAATCCGAGTGACTGCCGTGGAGGAAACCTTATGCCTCAGTTGATTCAGCTTCTGCGGTTCCTGACGCGCATGTCGTCGTCCGGAGGCCGGGCCCAGATTGCTGCGGCGGTCACGGCAGGAGTGCTCGGCGGCGCCACCAGCGCTGCCTTGGTAGGGTTGATCAACACCGCCCTGGAGGACGGCCCACGGCCCGGCTGGCTGCTGCCCGCTTTCCTGGCCCTCTGCCTGGTCCTGCCCCTCTTCCGGTTTCTTGCCACCTTCCTGTTGCTCCGGTTGGTGGAACGTGCCCAGTTCGATCTGCGGATGGAGCTGAGCCGGCGCATCCTCTCCACGCCCCTTCGGCGCATCGAGGAGGTGGGAGCGCACCGCCTGCTGGCGACGCTGACCGACGACGTGGGGAACATCGTGGCCGCCTTTGCCTACCTGCCGCTGCTGCTGATGCATGTGACGGTGTTGGCCGGCTGCCTCGCCTACATGGGGTGGCTGTCGTGGAAGCTGCTCCTTCTGGTGCTCGGTTTCCTGGTGTTCGGAGTGATCTGCTATCAGTTCCCCATGCGGCGCGCCCAGCACTACTTCCGGCTGGTGCGCGAGGCCTGGGACCGGCAGTTCCGCCAATTCCGGTCACTGACCGAAGGCATCAAGGAGCTGAAGCTGCACCGGCCCCGGCGGCAGGCATTTATCGAAGATGAGCTGGTGGCCACGGGCAGGGAGCGGATGCGCTATCGCATTCGCGCCACGGTGGTCCACTCGCTGGCGGGCAGTTGGGGGCAGGTGCTCTTCTTCCTGCTCATTGGCTTGATCCTCTTCGGGGCTCCCCGCGCCAACGGTACCGACTTGCGGATCCTTGTGGGCTTCACCCTGGCGATCCTCTACATGCTCACGCCCCTGGACGTCCTCCTCAACATGGCGCCGGCGCTGAACGCGGGAGCAGTGGCGCTGCGCCAGGTGGAGGGGCTCGGCCTTTCTCTGGCCTCCGGCGCCGAGCCCGAAGGGGTGGACGAGGCCGGAGACGCCGGCTGGCGCTCACTGGATCTCGTGGGCGTGACCTGCGCCTACCACAAAGAGACCGAGGATGACACCTTCACCCTCGGTCCCATCGACCTCGCGTTGCGGCCGGGCGAGTGTGTCTTCCTGGTGGGGGGCAACGGCAGCGGCAAGACCACCCTGGCGAAAGTGATCACCGGCCTCTATGTCCCGGACTTGGGGGAAATCCGGCTCGACGGTCGGCCCATTGGCGACGCCGAGAGGGAGACCTACCGACAGCTTTTTTCCACGGTGTTCTCCGACTTCTACCTCTTCGAGCGCCTGCTCGGCCACGATGCGGGCCGGATCGACGGTCAGGCGAGGCATTATCTCGAGAAGCTCCACCTTCACCGCAAAGTCCGCATCCAGGATGGTGTGTTCTCGACGATCGACCTCTCGCAGGGACAGCGCAAGCGCTTGGCCCTGCTCTCGGTCTACCTGGAGGATCGCCCGATCTATCTCTTTGACGAATGGGCGGCGGACCAGGACCCGACCTTCAAAGAGATCTTCTACCGCCAACTCCTCCCCGAGCTGAAGGCGCGGGGCAAGACGGCAATCGTGATCAGCCACGACGATCGATACTTCGGGGTAGCCGACCGGGTGGTCAAGCTGGAGGACGGCCGGCTCGTGCAGTACCAGCCGGAGAGGCGATCCCAGCTCGCCGCGACGGCACTTGCCTGACGGATGTGCCTGATGAGCGAAGCAGGATTGGTCGGTCCATGGCGGCGGGTGATCGGAATCGCGGGTGGCATGGGGCCTTACGCCCACCTGGAGTTCGAACGCCGGCTGCTCGCGGCCATCGAACACCCATCATCGGACCAGGATTATCCGGAGTGGGTCGTCTCCTCGGTTCCACAAACGCCGGACCGCACTGTCGCCCTGCTGGAGGGGGGGCCTTCCCCGATGCCCTGGCTGCTGCGGAGCTTCGAGCGACTGGCCTCTTGCACCGACTTCGCTGTTCTGGCCTGCATCACCGCCCACGCTTTCCTTGACGAGATCCGCGCGCAGGTGCGGCTGCCGATCCTGAACATGGTGGAGGTCACTCTTGCGGAGGCTGCCAGGCGCTTCGGCCCTGGAGCCCGCATCGGCATTCTGGCGACGACGGGCGCCCTCGGGGGGCGGGTGTACCACCGTGCCGCCGAACGAGCCGCCCCGGGACTGGACCTGGTCTCGCTCCTGGACCTCCCGGACGGTGCATCGCTCCAGGAAGCTCTTCTGATGCGGCCCATTTACGGTGCTCTGCGCACAGACCGGCGACAACAGGGAGGGATCAAGTGTGGGGGCGACCGTGACATGGCGACCGGCATCTCTCACCGCGACACCCTGGCCTCTGCCGTCTGTCGCCTCGCCGGCGCCGGCGCCGTCTGCGTAGTCGCAGGGTGCACCGAGATACCCCTGGCCCTGGGCCGCGAGCCCGTGGAGGGCACACCCCTTCTCGACCCCCTGGATCTCGCGGCCAGCACCGCCGTGCGCATAGCGCGTGGAGAGCTCTCCCTTCCCTGCGCCTAGGGATGCTGGGCGTCACGCTCGACCCTGGGAGCCTGCCGCTCGACCTTCGGCGGCTCGCGCTGGAGCTTCGGGTGCGCGGGAATAGAGTGGGTTACCTAAGGACAGGTGCTGCCGCGCGGAGGATCTCCAGGACCTCGGCCCTCCGGGTGTGGACGAGGAGCACGAGCAGGTCGCCCGGCCGCGCCCAGCCCAGGGCTTTGCGTACCGCGTCGGGATCGTCCGCGGCGTGGACCAGCGAGGCGGCCGGCGCTCCCAGGCGGAGCAGCTCGGCTTCCAGGATCGCAGGCACCTCTCCGAGTTGCCGGCCGCGCAGCATCTCCGGCAGGTCCTTGATCACCACCAGGTCGGGATGGAAGGCCCATGCCGCTTTTACCAGCTCGCGGAGGGAGCCCTCGTCGCGGTCGCCCGCCTGGCCAAGGAGGAGGAGCCGCCGCTCGGCGGGCAGCTTCGAGGCGAACTGGAGCAGGGCATCGAGACCGTGGGGGTTGTGGGCGTAGTCGACCAGGACGCGGGC
>DASUNJ010000865.1:0-2789 GCA_036277235.1 Thermoanaerobaculia bacterium
GTACCGCACTGTGACTACTTCGAGGCGCTTGCCTTCTTCTCCCCGATCCAACGCTCTACGTTCTTCTCCAGCACCGTCAGAGGCACCGAGCCGCTGCCGAGCACCACGTCGTGGAAGGCTCGGACGTCGAAGCCCGTGCCCAGCTCCTTCTCGGCGCGGCGGCGCAGCTCCTTGATCTTCAGCTCTCCCATTTTGTAGGCCAGGGCCTGGCCGGGCCAGGAGATGTAGCGGTCGATCTCGGTCTGTACTTCATGGAGCGGGAGCGCGGTGTGCGAGGCGAGATAGTCGATCGCCTGCTGCCGGGTCCAACCCTTCTCGTGCATGCCCGTGTCCACGACCAGGCGGCAGGCGCGCCACATCTCGTAGGTGAGGCGGCCGAAGTTGCTGTAGGGATCGGTGTAGAAGCCCGCCTCCAGCCCCAGCCACTCCGAGTAGAGGCCCCAGCCCTCTCCGAAGGCCGAGAGGTAGTTGAAGCGGCGGAACAGCGGCAGGTCGGACAGCTCCTTGTTGAGGGCGATCTGGAGGTGGTGGCCCGGCACGGCTTCGTGGAGGGTGAGCGCCTCCAGGTTGTAGAGCGGCCGGGCCTCCAGCTTGTAGGTGTTGACCCAGTAGATGCCGGGCTGCGTGCTCCCCTCCGGAGAGCCGACGTAGCGGCCGGAGGTGTACTTGGGCGCGATGTGGTCCGGCACGGGCTGGACCGTGTAGGGGACGCGCGGCAGCCGCCCGAAGAGGGCCGGGAGCTTGCCGTCCATCTTCTTGGCGATCCAGGCCGCCTCCTTGAGGAGCTCGTCGGGGGTCTTGGCGTAGAAGCGCGGGTCCTTGCGCAGGAAATCGAGGAAGGCGGCGAAGTCGCCCTTGAAGCCGGTCTGGCGGATGACCTCGCGCATCTCCTTGTCGATCCGCTCCACCTCGGCGAGGCCGATCTTGTGGATCTCCTCGGGCGAGAGGTCGAGCGTCGTGAACTGGCGCACCTGGTGGGCGTAGAAGGCGCGGCCCTCCGGCAGCTCCGAGGCGCCGATCGTGGTGCGCGCCTTGGGCAGGTACTCCTTCTGGAAGAAGTCGAGGAACGCCTTGTAGCCCGCCACGGGCCCCTGCATCACCGCCTCGCGTCCCGCCTGGCTCAGCCGTTCCCGCTCCGACTCGGGCACGGTCGAGGGGAAGCTTGCGAAGGGTTGCCAGAACACGCTCTTCTCGGGCGCGTCGACGACATGGGCGGAGATCGTCTTGTCGTAGCCTTCGAGCGTCGCGCGCGGGATGGTCATGCCCCGGCCGAGCCCGGTGCGCATCAGCGCGATCTGCTGGCCCACGAGCCGCGGCCAGGCGCGCAGCCGGGCCGTGTAGTTCTCGTAGTCCTTCACCGTGAAGAGCGGCACGTCCCTGGGGAGCTGCGAGAATTCGGTGTGGAAGCCCGAGTCGGCGTTGAATGGGATCTGCCAGGCGCCGAGCTCGTAGCTCCGGATGTCGTCCTCGAGCTGGCGCTGGAAGATGTCGGCGTTGACCTGGTCCTCGGCCGCGAGCTTGGAACGGTCGATCCGGCCAAGCTCGGCGAGGAAGTCCCGGCTGGCTTTGGCCTGCCGCTCCAGGTCGGCGGGCGTGACCTCCTCCAGCCGGTCGTTGTACTCGTGCCGTCCGACCGCGGTGGCAAAGGTCGGCCTCTCCTTGAGCGAAAACTCCCACGCGCGGTGGAAAAGATCGTGAAGCCGCGTCGTCTCATCATTCGCGGCATTCGCGGCGGTGCCCTGGAGGGGAGCGGCGAGGAGGGCGAGGGTCAAGGGGAGGAAGAGGATTCGCATGCGGCGGAGTCTAGCAGTAGGATTCGCGGACCATGTCCCCTTTGTCACCGTCCTCTCCCTCCGCCCTGCAGGCGTTCCGCACGGTTCCGCGGACCGGGGTGGTCTATGTCACGAAAGAGGCCACGGCCCGGGGCTACCGGACCGGCGATCCGGAATGGTCGAACCTCGGCCAGGGCCAGCCCGAGACCGGGTTCCTGCCGGGAGCGCCGCCGCGGATCACCGCTGTCACCATCGATCCGGCCGACCATTACTACGCGCCGGTGGCGGGGGTCCAGGAGCTGCGCGAGGCTGTCGCCACGCTCTACAACCGCCTGTACCGCAAGGGGATGCGCTCCCAGTACACAGCCGAGAACGTGGCGATCTCGGGCGGCGGCCGGGCGGCCCTGACGCGGGCGGTCGCCTCGCTCGACCAGGTCAACCTCGGGCACTTCCTGCCCGACTACACGGCCTACGAGGAGCTGCTGGACATCTTCCGGCTGGTGACGCCGATCCCGATCCTGCTGCGGCGGGAGCAGGGGTACGCCTTCTCGGCCGAGGACCTGCGGCGGGAAGTGATCGGCCGCGGGCTTTCCGTGCTGCTCTTCTCGAACCCTTGCAACCCCATGGGCAAGCTGGTCTCCGGCTACGAGCTGGCGGAGTGGATCGACGTGGGAAGGGAGCTCGACTGCACGCTGCTGATCGACGAGTTCTACTCCCACTACGTCTGGGATGCGGGGGAAGGGGAGCCCGGCCCCAGCGTGAGCGCCGCCCGCTATGTCGAGGACGTGGATCTCGACCCGGTGGTGATCGTGGACGGCCTGACCAAGAACTGGCGCTATCCGGGGTGGCGGGTGACCTGGACGCTCGGTCCGCGTTCCGTGATCGAGGCCATCGAGAGCGCGGGCTCGTTCCTGGACGGTGGCGGCTCGCGCCCGCAGCAGCGGGCGGCGGTGGAGCTGATGAATCCGGACCTGGTGACCTCGGAGTCCCGGGCCATCCGGGAGGCCTTCCTGCCGA
>DASUNJ010000866.1:0-6334 GCA_036277235.1 Thermoanaerobaculia bacterium
CGGGAGGAGAAGCCGCTCTACGACCTCGGGCAGAAGCTGCGCGCGGCCGTGGCCGGCAACCTTGAGGGGCTGGAAGGGGCGGCCCGCGCCGAGGAGGTCGCGGTCGAGCGCCTGCCCGGCGGACGGCTCCGCCTCTCGGCCCCGGTCGAGAAGGCCGGTGAGGTGACGGGCATGGTCCAGATGGACGCGGATCCGGACGAGGTCCGCGCCGTCTTCCCCTGGGGCCCGGCGTTCCTCGCCTGTCTCGCACCGGTCGCCCTCCTGGTCCTGCTTTCGTTCGTCCTCGGCGAGCGCCGGGCGCTCCTCGCCGCGGCCTCCGTCGTCCTCCTGCTCGGGAGCCTCCTCGCCTTCGCAGCCTGGTCGCGCCGCGTCCTGGAGGGAGAGCGCTGGATCACGGCGCAGACGGTCGCCACCTCCGTGAAGGAGGAGGGGGAGCGCACCGGCGCCCTGCTCGCGGAGCTCGGCCTGCCCGCCGATCCGCCGCTCGCGCCCGAGCTGTGGGACGCCAATCTCTACCGCGAGCCCCGGGGCCTGATCCGCACCGGCGGGGTCGTGGACGAGGGCCGGCTCGGCGAGCTGGTCGGAGCGGACGCCGGCCGGCTGACCCGCTCGGTCGTCCTCCTGGCCCTGATCGCTCTCGGGTTGCTGGCCTTCATCGGCTGGGGCTGGGCCGCGCGCACCGGGGCCGCGCTCGTCCAGTTCCGCTTCGCCTATGCCTACACCCTGCCGGCCATGCTCGGCATGGTCTTCCTGGCCATCTTCCCGTTCTTCTACAGCGTCGTCCTGTCGTTCACCAACGCCAACATCTACAACACCGATCAATCGGTTTTCGAGACCTGGGTCGGGCTGGACAACTTCGTCGACATCCTGGGCGACTTCAACGTGGCGCAACGGACCGCGGAAGGGCTGGTCTGGAACTACAACAACTTCTACTGGACGCTGGGCTTCACCCTCGTCTGGACGGTCACCAACGTCCTGCTTGGCTTGACCCTCGGGCTGCTCCTGGCGCTGGCCCTGAACGTCAAGGGGCTCGCCCTCCGGGCCGCCTACCGCGTGATCCTCATCCTCCCCTGGGCGCTGCCGACCTACATCACGGCGCTGGTGTTCAAGGGGATGTTCCACAAGCAATTCGGAGTGATCAACCAGATCTTCCAGATTTTCGGCGCCGAGCCGATCGCCTGGTTCGACCGTCCGCTGACCTCGTTCCTGGCGGTGCTCACCACGAACGGCTGGCTCTCCTTTTCGTTCATGATGGTCGTCTCCCTCGGCGCCCTGCAATCGATCCCGGCGGACCTCTATGAAGCGGCGCGGGTGGACGGCGCCACCCGCTGGCAACAGTTCAAGGCGATCACGGTGCCGTCGCTGCGGCCCGCGCTGGTGCCGGCGATCATCCTTTCGGTCATCTGGACGTTCAACCAGTTCATCGTCATCTACCTGGTGTCGGCGGGCGAGCCCGGCCGGGCGACCGAGATCCTCGTCACCCAGTCCTACAAGATCGCGTTCGAGCAGTACCGGTACGGCTACGCGGCCGCCTACGCGATGGTCATCTTCGTAATCCTGCTCGCCTACGGCAGCTGGCAGAACCGGGTGACCAAGGCGACGGAGGCGATCGGATGAACAGGGGAAAAGCTGGTCACTGGCCGATCCATCTGTTTGTGCTGATGATGGTGGTCGTCACGCTCTATCCCGTGCTGTTCGTCATCACGATCGCTTTTTCCGGGGGCCAGACCCTGAGCATCGCGGATGTGCCGCAGGACCCGACGCTCGGGGACCGGTTGCGGGCGATCGTGCCCTGGCCGGAGCACGTCTCGGCCGAGAACTTCCGGTCGCTCTTCGCCGACCAGCCGTTCACCCGCTGGCTGCTCAACAGCATCGTCATCTCGCTGGCGACGACGATCGTGGGCGTGTTCCTGGCGAGCACCGCGGCCTATGCGTTCTCCCGCTTCCGTTTCCCGGGCAGGCGTGCCGGCCTGATGATGTTCCTGGTGTCGCAGATGTTTCCCGCCACGCTGATGCTGATCCCGCTCTACATCCTGATCGTGCAGGTACTCGGCCTGGAATCGAGCTACGTCGGCCTGGTGCTCATGTACTCGCAGACGGCGATCCCGCTCTGCGTCTGGATGATGAAAGGTTATTTCGACACCATCCCCAAGGAGCTGGAAGAGTCGGCGCTGATCGACGGCGCGTCGCAATCGACCATCTTCTTCCGCATCGTGCTGCCGCTGGCCAAGCCGGCCGTGGCGGTGACGGCTCTCTTCTCCTTCATGACGGCGTGGAACGAGTTCGTGCAGGCCGCGACGTTCCTGAGCAAGGAGCAGATGTACACGGCCCCCGTGGGCCTGCGCTTCTTCGTCAGCGGGTTCTCGGAGCAATGGGGCTACTTCGCCGCGGGATCGATCATCGCGGCGATTCCGGTGGTGGTCCTGTTCCTGTTCCTGCAAAAGTACCTGGTCTCCGGCCTGACCGCCGGGGCCGTGAAAGGTTAAAGTCCCAACAAGGAGGTTCGTATCATGGATAGGAAGCTTTGCATTGCGGGTATCGCGGGCGGGGCCCTGCTTCTGCTGGCGGGCACCGCCTCTGCCCAGAAGGTCTCGTTCAAGGATCCGATCGGCGACGACAACGGGCCGGGCAACTACACCTACCCGACCGACGGCGTGTACAAGCGCGGTTCCTTCGACATGACCGCCTTCGACGTCGAGGCCAAGGGCGGCAAGGTCGATTTCGACGTGACGCTCAACTCGCCCCTGGAGGACCCGTGGCGCATGGGCGGCGGCTTCTCCACGCAGATGGTCTTCATCTTCATCGACAACAAGGAGGGCGGGTCCAACGAGGGCGCGCCCGGCACCAACGTCAGCTTTGCGCCCGGCGACGAGTGGGACTACCTGGTGATCCTGTCGCCGCAGCCGCCGGGCACGGTCAAGAATGAAGTCGAAGCCAAGATGGCCAGCCGGAAGGCGTCGGTGATCGTGCCGAGCCGCACCAAGGGGGCTGGCCGGACCCTGTCGGCCACCGTCGATCTCGACGAGCTGGGCGGCGGCGATCCCACGACCTGGGGCTATCAGGTAATCGTGCAGTCCAACGAGGGCTACCCCGACAAGACCGACCTGCTCACCCGCAAGGTCAACGAGTACGAGGGCCAGCATCGCTTCGGCGGCGGCACCGACACCGACTGCGACCCGCACGTGATGGATCTCCTGGCTGCCGACGCCGCGACCCAGCACGCCATGCTCAAATACGAGTGCAATCCGGACGGCAGCGCCAAGCAGATGGCCACCCTCACGATGGTCACCAAACAGTGAGCTGAGAGCTGATTTTCAGAGAGGAGACCTTTGAAATGAGATGCAACAGGGGGTTCGCGATCCTTCTGCTCGCGATGCTGGCTGCCGTGCCGTCGTTCGCCGCGGACGGGCAGACGCTGCTGATCACCGGAGAGGATTACACCAAGTGGCTGTGGGGAACCCAGCGCACGGACGGCAGCCTGTACAACTTCACAACCATTCCGAACGAAGGCTATGGCGACAACGGCCAGGGCACGGAGATCAACCTGCTGCTGGCCTCCAAGCCCAACCGCTGGGTCGAGGTCACGGGGCGCATCCAGTCGCGCTTCAGCCAGAACCAGTGGACCAACTTCGGCGGCTTCGGCGGCCGGAATCCAGCTTTCGAAAACCCTCCGGGACCGCCCTGCGTCGGCGGCGACTGCGGCGAGTTCGACCCGCGCTCCAACGAGTACATCAAGATGCGCGGCCTGACCGCCCGCTTCACCCCGGGCCTGAACTGGGTCGACTCTGTGACCATCGGCTCCAGCGACCTCGGCATGTACGATCCGTTCACGATCGGAAAGATCCGCTACATCGACCGCGACAACGCTAAGGCCGTCCTCTTCCAGGGCGCTCTCGGCGGCCGCAAGGTCGGTTATGACCTCATCCGCGTCTCGCTGCCGCGGCTCTTCGCCGGCCCGAACTTCACCACCGGCGACTACGCCGCGGCCGATGGCGCCTACGGCCTGCAGCTCCGGGCCACGCCGAGCCAGTACTTCGACGTCAGCGGCATCATCCAATTGGTGAGCGACATCGAGGTGGACGTCACCGACCGCGACTTCGACGACGGTAGGGACGTCGACTCCCGATACAGCAACGACGTCTACGGTCTGAAGTTCGGCATCCATCCCGGCGGCATGTTCGACTTCCGGGCCTCGGCCTACCACTCCAAGTCCGAGTCCAACCCGGCCTTCGGCACGCCCACGGGCTTCGGCACCTCCGGCTTCTCGCCGGTCCCGGCCGGCGACTTCGACGACGAGGCATTCAAGGTCAACGCCGACATCAACGATCCGTTCGGCATCGGCCTCTCCTTCAACCTGGAGTACTTCGACATCGGCGCGGCCTACACCTCCGTGCTGGCGGCCCGCCGCGAGGTGGACGTCCTCCTCACCGAGGGCAACGACGGCTCATGGGCCTTCCCCGGTCCGGACAACTCGGCCTTCGGCGTGTTCTCGGGCAACCCGACCCGGATCGGCTACGGCGGTTGGCAGGGCCCGGCCCAGCAGGTCGCCACGATCAACGTGGACAACGAGTTCACCGACTTCGACGAGGCCATGGCCGAGTCGGTCATCGGCTGGAAGGGCATCACGGTCACCCCGGTGTGGACGATCGGCGACCTCGACCTCTCGGCTGAGCTCTCCCTGATCGATTACAACACCAACTGGCAGGCGTGGGACCAGGCCGACAAGCCGCTCGACCAGTCACCCTATCCGAACTTCGAGTCGGACGCCGGCGTCAACTCCTACCGCAACGCCTACGCGCCGTTCCAGGACAAGGAGACCCAGATCGCGCTGATCCGGGCCAAGTACCTGCTGGACGTGGGCAAGGGCGTCGAGCTGTTCGGCAAGGTCAAGATGATCGACGAGCAGGACGACCGCATGAACAATGCGCGCTTCCTGCCCTACAACGCCGACGGCAGCGTCCGGTTCTACTCGCCGGGCAACACGTCGTCCTCGATCTTTGGCGCGCCGCCGACGATCACGGTCAACGGCGTCACGGGTCCGCAGTGGAAACCTTTCGACAGTCTCGCCGACGACGACCGCGACATGGACTACCGGCTCCTCCAGATCGGCGCGGGCTATCAGCTCACCGACAATCTCTACGGCTCTCTGACCTACGAGAGCTACGACATCGATCTTCAGGACGGCAACACGGCCTTCCAAGCGTACCAGCTCCACAACATGTCCTCGGGCCAGCACGACAAGAACAAGCTGATCCTCTACGGCCGCTACGTCATCGGCGGCGCCGAGTTCGGAGGGAGCTACGAGTACAACTGGGGCGAGTTCGATCCCGACTTCGGCGGCGGCTTCGTGACCCAGTTCGCCAACGACGAGATCTCGCGGAACTTCGGCGTGCCGGTCGGCTCGCCGGGCTTCAGCGGACGCTTCGGCGGCTGGAACAGCCTGATCACCCGGGACTTCAAGCAGCAGCGGCTGAAAGTGTTCATGAAGGTGCGGTTCTAGAGATGAAAAAGGTTGTTCTTCTGTTGCTGGCACTCAGTGTCGCGTTGCCAGCCTTCGCCGGCAAGGCGATCTTCTCCCTCTCCGATCCACGGGGGGACGATCACGGCGACGGCAATCTCGTCTATCCGCTGAACGACGATCTCGACCAGGGCGAGCTCGACCTGATCTCGCTCAAGGCCGAGGCCGACGGGGACGGCACGTCGTTCGAGGCCACCTTCGCCAAGCCGGTGCGGGTACCGGGGCGGGAGACGATCGACGACCTGGGGACCTCCCTGGACACCGTCGCCCGCTTCGGCTTCTACACGATGAACCTCGACATCTACATCGACACCGACCGGGTGCCCGGCTCGGGCGCGGTCTCGACCCTGCCCGGCCGTCTCGCCGCGATCGATCCGTCGAGCGCGTGGGAGAGGGCGATCGTCCTGACGCCGCGTCCGCACGAAGCGCGGGGCGAGCTGAAGCGGATGATGAACCGGGCGGTCAAGGACGAGATGAAGAAGGAGGACAGCACGCTCGAGGAGGAAGAGGCCGCGGCCATGCAGGAGCAGATCCCGACCGACGTGGAGGAGCGGATCTTCTTCCCGACCAAGGTGAAGGTGCGGGGGAACAAGGTCACCTTCTTCGTCCCGGGCGCGTTCCTGGGCGGTCCGGCCAAGGACTCCTGGAGCTACGTGGTGGCCGTGTCGGGCGCCAACGTGCTGCAATCCTTCGACATCAATCGGGCGCTGGGGAGGCAGACGGACAAGGAGGAAGCGTTGATGATCCTCCCGGTCTCCCCGGGCAAGTGGAGCGACCGCTTCGGAGGAGGCCGCGAGAACGCGGCGATCCAGCCCC
>DASUNJ010000867.1:0-8777 GCA_036277235.1 Thermoanaerobaculia bacterium
CCAATCTGGCACGTCAGATTCAAATCTAGAGCTCCAAAAGGCAATTTGGCACGTTGGCGGGCATTCTGGCGCGCCCGATTTTATTTTTGGCACGTCCGCGGGCAATCTGGCACGTCAGAAATTTTTTTGGAGGTCTGAAAGGCAATTTGGCACGTTGCGGGGAAATCCAGCGGGCTACGGGCGGGCAGAGAGGATAAAAAGGGCCGGGGGTCCAGTTCCGCGGAATCTGTGCCCCCGGCCGAGGCGTTTGGCGCTATGCCACTTCTAATAGACACGGTCCCGGCGAAAAGGTGAAGCCGGTCGCGTGACTTTCTTCATTTTCCCGCCTGCTGGAGCGCCGCCTTCCGCGCCGCTTCGAACTCGTCCCCCGGATTCCAGGCGGGGAGCTGGTCCGTGTTGGCGATCTGGAGGCCGGCGTGGAAGCCCAGGCGGGCGTCCTCGATCATGCCGTCGTAGTTCCAGTCGGCCGTCAGCTCGTCGCTCGGCTGATGGTAGTGCTCCGCCTCCCAGGCCTCGATCTTCTTCTTGCCCTCCTCCGCGGGCTTGCCCTTGAGCCTGGTGCTCGTGTCCAGGTAGATCGCGGGCACCCCGATGCGGGCGAAGTTGAACTGGTCGGAGCGGTAGAAGAAGCCCTTGTCCGGGAACTGGTCGCCGACCACCTTCCGGTTCTGCTTCGCCGCCAGTGTCGTGATGACCTGGTCCAGCGAGGACTTGCCCATGCCGATGAAGGCGACTTCTTCAGAGGGGCCGAAGATGTTGCCGCCGTCGTAGTTGATGTTGGCCGCGATCTTTCCGGCCGCGAACGTCGGGTGCTTGGAGTAGTACTCGGAGCCCAGCAGCCCCTGCTCTTCGGCCGCTACGAAGAGCATCAGGATCGAGCGGCGGGGCGGCTCGGGCAGGGCCGCGAACGCCCTGGCGATGGCCAGGAGCTGGGCCGTGCCCGACGCGTTGTCGAGGGCGCCGTTGTAGATCTTGTCTCCTTCTTTGTTCGGCTCACCGATTCCCAGGTGGTCGTGGTGCGCGGAGTAGACCACCACCTCGTCCTTGAGCTTCGGATCGCTCCCCCGCAGCAGGCCGCCGACGTTGGCCGTCTTCTTGCGCGAGATCTTGTTTTCCAGGGTCAGGGACGTGGTCACCCCCAGCGGCACCGGCTTGAAGTCGCGGCTCTGGGCCTGCTTGACCAGCGCGTCCAGGTCGTGACCGCCCAGCTTGGCGATCTGCCTGGCGGCGTCCTCGGTCGTCCAGCCCGCGACCTGGATGCGCGGCTCGTTTTCGGCAGGCAGCTCGAACTGCTCGCCGGTCCAGGAGGTCTGGACCACCTGCCAGCCGTAGCCGGCCGACGGCGTGGTGTGGACGAGGATCGCCCCGGCCGCCCCCTGCCGCGCCGCGCTCTCGTACTTGTAGGTCCAGCGGCCGTAGTAGAGCCGCCGGTTGCCCTCGAACAGCTTGGGGTCGCCCTCGGGGTCGTTGTTGAGCATCACCAGGACCTTGCCTTTGAGGTCCATCCCCTTGTAGTCGTCCCACTGGTACTCGGGCGCCTGGATGCCGTAGCCGACGAAAACCAGCTCGGCGTTCTGGATGACGGAGCGGTCTTTCTGGACGCCGCTCGCGGCGATGAACTGGTCGAAGTTCTTGAGGGAGACCTTCTGGCCCCCCTTGGTGAACTCCCAGGTCTGGGGAGGCTTGGAGTCGATGCCGACGATGTCGAACGGCTGCAGGTAGCTGTCCTTGTCCCCGCCCGGCTCGAAGCCCAGCATCTCCAGCGTGGTCGCCAGGTAGAGTTGGGTCAGCTCGTCGCCCCGGCTCGCCGGGCCGCGCCCTTCGAGCAGGTCGTCCGCCAGGAAGCGGACCGGGCCTTCGATGGCGTCGCGGTCGATCTCCGCCGCAGCGCGGTCCGCGGGAGTCTGCGCGCCGAGGCCTGCGGGCAGAGCCAGCAACCCGAGCAGGATCAAGATGTTGCGATATTTCATGAGCAGGACCTCCGTGGTCGTGGTTTCTTCGGGCCGTCCACTTTACCAGAGCCTCCTTCCCCGGTAGACCGCTCCCTGCTATGGTTCCCTTTGATGAAGCTGGCGATGACGGTCCGCGACTGCCTCTACCTCAACTGGGCACTCCCCGCGGAGGCCCTCCCCGAGCCGCCGGCCCCGCTGCGTTATCAGCTCCATACCTCGGACGGGCAGGACTGGGTGTTCGCCTCCGCCCTCCTGTTCCATCAGGACGCCGTCCGCCTCGCGGCCCTGCCTTTGATCCGGGTCGGCTATCCGCAGTTCAACCTGCGCTTCTACGTGCTGGACCGGGAGGGGACGCCCTCGGTCCTGTTCCGCCGCATGCTGATGCCGGGCTGGGTCGTCCCCGGCGTGCGCCTGGTCTCGCACCAGCCGGCGTTCGGGGCGCGGCTGGATTTTCCCCGGCCAACGGTGGACGCGGGCGACGGTCCCTGGCGCTGGCGGGTGGAGCACGGCGGGACGCTGGAGGTCCGGGCTTGGCGCGACATGTCGGCGATCTCCGCCGGAGCGGGGATCGGAGAGGGTCCGCGCCTGGGCTCCTGGGACGACACGGTGCGCTACTTTCAGATGCGGCCGCGGGGTTACGCCCAGAACTCCGACGGGCGCCTGCGTCGGATCGACGTACGCAAACCGTCCGCGGTGGCCATGGCCTGGCCGCTGCGCGCCGAGGTTTCGGGGGCGCAGCTGCTGCCGGACCTGTTCTGCCTGCCGTCCAACGGCTTCTCCTGGCCGGCGCTCCATTCGGCTTGGCTCTCCCCGGAGATCCCGTTCGCCTTCGAGCTCGGTTTGGCGCCCAAGGAGGTGGCGGTGAGCCGCGGCATGCCGCAGCCGGCCGCGGGCCGGGTGGCGGGAGCCTGGCGCGCCAATCGCGCCAATGCCGCCCTGCGCGAGCAGAGCCTCGCGGAAGAAACCGAGCCTCGCGAGGCCCGGCGGGCCTCGTGCTAGCATCCCGTCCATGAACCCTGTCCACCCCAAAGACCGACGGCCGCAGCGCATCGCGGTCCTGCCCGGCGATGGCACCGGCAAGGATGTGACCGCGGAGGCGGTCAAGGTCCTGGAGTCCGCCGCCGAGGCCTGGGACCTCCCCCTGGAGCTGGTTCACCTCGACTGGGACGCCGACCGTTATCTCGCCACCGGCGAGACCATGCCCGCCGGCGCCCTGGACGATTTCCGGCAGAACTACTCGGCCATCTTCATCGGCGCCTACGGCGATCCCCGCGTGCCGGACATGAAGCACGCCGCGGACATCCTCCTGGGCATCCGTTTCGGCCTCGACCTCTACATCAACCTGCGGCCGATCAAGCTCTACGACCCCCGTCTCTGCCCCTTGAAGGATCGGACGGAGAAGGACGTGGACATGGTGATCTTCCGCGAGAACACCGAGGGCGCCTATGTGAACATAGGCGGCAACTTCAAGCGCGGCACGTCCGAAGAGGTGGCGGTGCAGGAGGAGATCCATACCCGCAAAGGGGTGGAGCGCATCATCCGCGCGGCCTTCGAGTACGCGGTGGCCCATGGCCGCCGCGAGGTGTGCATGAGCGACAAGTCGAACGTGATGCGCTACGGCCACGACCTGTGGCAGCGCGTGTTCGCCGAGGTCGGGGCGGAGTACCCGCGGATCGAGTCGCGCCACCTGTTCGTGGACGCCCTGACCATGCAGATGGTCAAGAACCCGCAGAGCTTCGACGTGGTGGTGACGAACAACATGTTCGGCGACATCGTGACCGACCTGGGCGCCGCGCTCCAGGGCGGGCTGGGGGTCGCGGCGTCGGCGAACCTGCACCCGGGGCAGACCTCGATGTTCGAGCCGGTCCACGGCTCGGCGCCCAAGTACGCGGGCACCGGCAAGGCCAATCCGGCCGGCGCCATCCTTTCGTCCGCCCTGATGCTCGATTATCTCGGCCACTCCGGAGCGGCCCAGGCCATGGAGGACGCCATGGCGCGCACGTTCCGGGAGGGGCAGACCACTCCCGACCTGGGCGGCCCGCTCACCACCTCGCAGGTGGGCGACCTGATCGCCCGCGCCGTTGGCCGCGAAGTCGCGGCGAGATAGCAGGAGTCTCTGATGCAGCCCAAAGAGTCGGATCTGATCTACGACTGGAACCGCGCCGGCGACCAGGAGCTTCGTCCCGGCCGCGGCAGGGTGGAGCTGAACGACGAGACGCTCCGCGACGGCCTGCAGTCGCCGTCCGTAAAGAATCCGCCGATCGAGGACAAGGTGCGCATGCTGCACCTGATGGCCGATCTCGGGATCGATTCGGCCAACATCGGCCTGCCCGGCGCGGGTGCGCACGTGGTCCGCGACGTGGAGAGGCTGGCCCGCGAGATCGCGGAGCACAAGCTGCCGATCTACCCCAACTGCGCTGCCCGCACGGTCCTCGCCGACATCCAGCCGATCGCGGACATCGTGCAGAGGACCGGCGTCATGATCGAGGCCGCCTGCTTCATCGGCTCCTCTCCCGTCCGGCAGTACGCCGAGGGCTGGACCATGGACAGGATGCTCCGCCTGACCCGCGAGGCCGTCGAATTCGCGGTCAGGGAAGGGCTGCCGGTGATGTACGTCACCGAGGACACGACCCGCGCCGCTCCCGAGGACCTGCGCCGCCTCTACACCGAGGCGGTGGCGGCCGGCGCCCGCCGGGTCTGCGTGGCCGATACGGTGGGGCATGCCACGCCGAACGGTGCCCGCAACGTGATCCGCTTCATCCGCGAGGTGGTGGACGCGACCGGCGAGGACGTCCAGGTGGATTGGCACGGCCATCGCGACCGCGGCATGGCGGTGATCAACGCGCTGGCCGCGGCGGAGGCCGGCGCCGACCGCCTGCACGGCACGGCCGTGGGCATCGGCGAGCGGGTGGGCAACTGCGGGATCGACCTGCTGCTGGTCAACATGCAGCTCCTGGGGTGGATCGACCGCGATCTTTCAAAGCTGCGGGAGTATTGCGTGCTCGTGTCGGAGAAGACCGGCGTGCCGCTGCCGGACAACTATCCGGTGGTGGGGAAGGACGCCTTCCGCACGGGCACGGGCGTCCATGCGGCGGCGATCATCAAGGCACGGGCGCGGGGCGAGGAGTGGCTGGCGGACCTGGTGTACTCCTCGGTGCCGGCGAGCCTGATCGGCAGCCGTCAGATCATCGAGGTCGGTCCGATGAGCGGCGAGTCGAACGTGGTCTTCTGGCTCCAGGAGCGCGGGATCGAGAAGGATCCCGAGCTGGTGCGCGCCATCTTTCAGAGGGCGAAGGAGTCGGCGCGCATCCTCGAAGAGGCCGAGATCCTGGAGATCTGCCACTCGCACGCAGCGTCGTGACCCCGCCACAACCGACTGCTCCCCAACCTGCGTGGAAACGGACGCTCCGTCTCTATCTGGAGAGCCTTTCCGTCGAACGCGGGCTCTCTCAGAACACGGTCGACGCCTACCGCAACGACCTCACGCGCTTCGGCGAGGCTCTGGCGCGCAAGGAAAGCGACCTCCTCACAGCGGACGCTCGCGCCCTCGCCACCCATCAGCGCGACCTCATGCGCCAGGGGCTCTCTCCGCGCTCCATCAGCCGCGCCCTGTCCGCGATCCGCGGCTTCTACGGATTCCTGGTCACGACCGGCGAGCGCGCCGACGATCCAGCCGTCAATCTGACGCCCCCGAAGCTCGGGCGGCCTCTCCCGAAATCGTTGAGCGAGACCCAGGTCCAGGATCTGCTCGCTGCGCCGGACATCACGACGGTTCTCGGGTTCCGCGACCGGGCGATGCTCGAGCTGCTCTATGCGACGGGGTTGAGAGTCAGCGAGCTGGTCGGGCTGAAGCTGCCGCAGCTCCGGCTGGACGTGGGCTTCCTGGTGGCGTTCGGCAAGGGGAGCAAGGAGCGCGTCGTGCCGGTCGGGGAGCAGGCGGAGGATTGGGTGAAGCGCTACCTGCGCGACGTGCGTCCTGGACTGGCCGAGGGGCGCCACCAGGCGGTCTTCGTCAACTACGCCGGCGAGCCCATGAGCCGCATGGGGTTCTGGAAGAATCTGAAGGCCTACGGCGTGAAGGTGGGCATCCGCGGCCTCTCGCCCCACGTGCTCCGCCACAGCTTCGCCACTCACCTCCTGGAGCACGGAGCCGACCTGCGGGCGGTCCAGACCATGCTCGGCCACGCCGACATCTCCACGACCCAGATCTACACCCACATCCACCAGGAACGACTGAAGACGCTCTACGACCGGTTCCATCCGCGGTCGTAGGGCTTGTCGGAGATACCGCGCAGTTCGTCCGTCATCCTGATCTGAGCCTCGGCAACGTCGGCAGCGCTCACATCCGTGATGGATTCGGCTTCCAGATATTGACGGATGGCCTCCGCCACGAGCTCGGGGACTTCACGGCTCCGGACTTCGGCCAGATTGCGCAGTTCCTTTTCAACGCCAGCAGGCAGCTCGACAGTCATGTATATAGGTTAGAAGAGCGCAGACGCCAATGCAAGGCCTCCAGCCGCGAAATCATTCCGCCTCCGAACGCACTCCTGTGCATGAGCCCCAACGATCCTCTCTACGTCCTGAAGATCCTCTCGGATGACGGTTCCCTGGTCCGGCGGTTCCCGCTTTCCCTGGGCGAGCACGTGGTCGGCTCCTCGTCGGAAGTGGAAATCCGGCTGGAGATGCCCGGAATCTCGCGCCGGCACGCCTCGATCCGGCTGCTCGCGGACGGCGGCGCCGTGCTGTCCGACCTCGGCTCCAGGAACGGCACCTGGCTGGGTGGCCGTCAGGTCCAGGAGACGGTCGTCTCCCAGTTCGCTGTGATCGCGTTCGGCCCGGTCCAGGCGATCCTCCAGCCGGCGGACCCCACGCGGGAGCGCATCCTGCTGGAGCCCCCGCCGACGGATGCCGCGCCGGTGGAGCGCCCGGAGCGCCCTCGTTCGACCCGCAGCTATGACCCCCTGGACCGCCTTTCCGAGACCCTGGAGGAGGAGCTGCCCGCCCTCGCCTCCGGCCAGTCGACTCCGGCCGATGCCGCTTCCGCCCTGGCTCACCGCTGGCTGGAGGCCCTGTCTCTGGGCCGGGTCGAGTTCCTGCGCGAAGGTCCGGCCGGCGAGGCCGTAGTGGCCGCTGCCTCCACAATGGACATCTTCCCCAAGCCGGTCGCCAGCCTGGAGGTTCAGGGTCCCGACGGCTGGAAGCTCCGCCTCCGGGCGCAGTCCACGGTGGAGCTGGGCCGGCTCACGCCCCTGTTCCGTCTTACCCTCGAGATGCTCGCCGTGAGGACGAAGCGCTCCCGACCCGCGGAGGCCCCGATGACTTCCAAAGCCGAGCCCGTGCCTCCTCCTCCGGGCCTGGGGACCGAGATGTCCCGCATCTATCGCTCGGCGGGCAAGGTGGCGCGCGGCGACGTTCCGGTCCTGATCCTGGGCGAGTCGGGATCGGGCAAGGAGGTGCTGGCGCGCTGGGTCCACGCCCGCTCGCGCCGCGCTTCGGGCCCGTTCCTCGCCCTCAACTGCGCCGCCCTGCCGCGGGAGCTTCTGGAAGCCGAGCTGTTCGGCATCGAGCGCGGCGTGGCGACCGGCGTCGAGGCGCGGCCCGGGCTCCTGGAGCGGGCCAGCGGCGGCACGCTCTTCCTCGACGAGATCGGCGACATGGCCCCCGAGACCCAGGCCAAGGTGCTGAGGGTCCTGGAGGGCACCAGCGTCTACCGGGTCGGCGGCCGGGCGCCGGTGCAGGTGGACGTCCGTTTCGTGGCCGCGACTAATCGCGGTCTGGAGACCCTGGTGGAGGAGGGGGGCTTCCGCCGCGATCTGTTCCACCGGCTTGCCGCCTTCCAGGTGACGCTGCCGCCGCTGCGGACCCGGCGGGAGGAGATCCCGTCGCTCGCCGCCCGCTTCTTCCACCGCGAGCTGGAGCGCAACGGCCTGTCGAGCCCCGGAATCAGCCGTGCCGCTCTCGGCGCCCTGGTCGGCTACTCCTGGCCGGGCAACGTGCGCGAGCTGCAGAACGAGATCGCCAAGGCCGCGCTGCTGCTGGAGCCGGGCGAGCCGCTGGACCTCCAGCACCTGTCGGACCGGGTGCGCGGCCCCGTGCCCGCCGCGGGTACTCGGCCGCCGCTCCTCACTTTGGAGGAGGCCGTGCACCAGGCCGAGCGCGAAGCCTTCTCCGTGGCCCTGGCCGCGGCCGGAGGGGACGCGGGCTGCGCCATGGAGCTGCTGGGGGTTTCCCGGACCACCTGGTACCGGAAGATCAAGGAGCTGGGGCTGTCCGAAGCGGAGGAGGAGAGCTTGGTGATGGCGTCCCGGCCGGCCGCGGAGAGGCACGTGATGTAAGAATTACCGGAATGCCTGGAGCCCTGTCTTGGTTGAACGGGTGGACGCTTTTCTGGTTTGTTTCGTACAATTCACCGAGACTGAGACGTATGACACGCAGCTCCCGGCTCTTCCTCGTCGTGCTCCTGCTGGCTTTCGTGGCCGGGCTTACGCCTGCGCGCGCAGAGCTCGTGGTCCTGACCGACGGTCGCTTCCTCAAGGTCAAATCCTATGAGGTGGCGGGCGAGCAGGCCAAGCTGTACCTCCCCTACGGCGGCCGCATGACCCTGCCGATCGACCGGGTCGAGCGCATCGTCGACGACGAGTACGTCCCGCCTCCCCTGCCGGATCCGGTGGCCGTGGTGATCGCCGAGGCGGCCCCGGCAGGCCCGATTCCGCTGCGCTTTGAAGAGTCGCAGCCGGTCCCCGAAGGTCCCTACGGCACGCTCATCTATGAGACGGCCAAGCGCCACCAGGTCAATCCCACGGTGGTGGCGGCGCTGATCCGGCA
>DASUNJ010000868.1:0-30809 GCA_036277235.1 Thermoanaerobaculia bacterium
GGAGAGACCATCGAGGTCTTCTGGGTCCGGCGCGCGGAGGCCCTGCCGTTCATGGGGGGCTGGCACGCCTTCCCCGGCGGCGGGCTCTCCCGGTCGGATGCCGCCATCCCCGTCATCGGCGAGCCGTCGGGCCTGGGCGAGCTGCCGTCCGCGGCCGGGTTCCCCGAATCGCTGGTCGACGAGCCTGGGCCGGACATCCTCCCCGGTCTGGTCGCCTGCGCGATCCGCGAGCTCCACGAGGAGACCGGCATCGTCCTGGAGGACGCCTCGCGCTTGGTCTGGGCCGGCCGCTGGCTGACGCCCCCCTTCGCACCGGTCCGCTTCGACAACCGCTTCTTCCTGCTGGAATGGCCGGAGAGCGAGCCGGTCCAGCCCGCGGTCGTCCCCGGCGAGCTCGCCGAGGGCGAGTGGATCGATCCCCGAAAGGCGTGGGAAATGTGGCGGCGCGGCGAGGTTCTGGTGGCTCCGCCGATCCTCCACATCCTGGATGTCCTCGCGCACGATGGTCCGGATCGGGGACTGGGACGCCTGCGCAATCCCGAGGAGACCAACCTCGGCCCGTTCCGCCGCATCGAGATGCGCCCCGGCATCCTGATGTTCCCGCTCGCCACCCACACGCTGCCGCCCGCCTCGACCACGAACTGCTATCTCCTGGGCAACGGGGAGGCGGTGCTGGTCGATCCGGGCTCGCCGGTCGACGCGGAGAACGAGCAACTGGAGCGCGCCCTCGCCGTGGCGCGGGAGCGGCTCGGCCGGAAAGTCATCGCGATCTGGCTGACCCATCACCACCCCGATCACATCGGCGGGGTCGAGCGGCTGCGGCGCTCCCTCGGCGTGCCCGTCCTGGCCCACCCCGCCACGGCCGAGCGGCTGGCCGGCCGGGGCATCAGGATCGACGGCGAGCTTCAGGACAAGCAGCGGATCGAGCTGGCCGGCGATCCCCCTATGACGATCCTGGTGCTCCACACCCCCGGCCATGCCCGCGGCCATCTCTGCTTCCTGGAGGAGGACCAGCGGGCCACGCTGGTGGGCGACCTCGTCGCGGGGCTCGGCACGATCGTGATCGATCCCCCCGAGGGGGACATGGACGACTACATCGCCTCGCTGGCGCGGCTCGCCGTGATGCACCCGGGCACCCTCTTCCCCGCCCATGGCCCCGCCATCCTGAACGGCCGCGCCAGGCTGCGGGAGTACGTGGACCACCGGCTGTGGCGCGAGGCCAAGGTGCTGGAGGCCTGGAACGAGGGATTGCGGGAGCCTTCCGAGATGCTGCCCAAGGTCTATGAGGACACGCCCCGGCAGGCTTGGCCTTTGGCCGAGCGGCAGATCCTCGCCCATCTGGACCGCCTGCGCCGCACCCGGCGCCTCGGCGAATGGCCGTCCGACCTGCCGGAGCAGCCGGATGAGGAGGACGAGCCCGGCTCATGAAAGACCCCGACTGGTTCGTCCGTTCCCTCTTCCCACCGGCGAAGCGCATACCTCCAAGAGCGGTGACAGTCAATCGGCCTTCGCCGCTGTCTCCTCGGTCCGGCGTGACAAGGCGTCCTCCCCAAAGGCCGCCTCTCCCCCGCTCGCCGTTCCACCCTTGAAGGAGAACCGATGTTCCGACGCTCCCTGCTCGCACTGTTCTTCCTCCCGGTCCTGGCTGCCGGACAGGCCGACCCCACGTCGCGCTCCTGGAACCAGCCGGTCGAGCCGTTCCGGATCGCGGGCAATCTCTATTACGTGGGAGCGAGCGACATCGCCTCCTATCTCATCGCGACGCCCGAGGGGCACATCCTCCTCGACGGCGGCTTCGTGGAGACCGTGCCGCTGATCCGCGAGAGCGTGAAGAAGCTCGGGTTCAAGATCGAGGACGTGAAGATCCTCTTGAACACCCACGCCCATTACGACCACGCCGGCGGTCTGGCCGAGCTGAAGAAGCTCACCGGCGCCAGGCTCCACGCCAGCAAGGCGGATGCGCCCGCGCTCGCCCGCGGCGGCAAGGACGATCCGCTCTTCGGCGACCAGTTCCTCTTCCCGCCGGTCAAGGTGGACCGGCTGGTCAAGGACGGCGACACCGTCACCCTCGGCGGCTCCACCCTGACCGCCCGTCTGACCCCGGGACACACGGCGGGCTGCACCACCTGGACCATGAAAGTCGACGGCCTGAACGCCGTGATCGTCTGCAGCACCAGCGTCCTGCCCATGATGAAGCTCGGCGCGGAGCCGAGCTATCCCGGGATCGCCGAGGATTACGCCCGCACCTTCCGCACTCTCCGCGCGCTCCCCTGCGATCTTTTCCTGGCCGCGCACGCCTCGTTCTACAACATGAAGGACAAGGCAGAGCTTCTGAAGAAGGAAGGCCCGAATCCCTTCATCGATCCCGACGGATACGGCGCCTACCTCGACAGAAACGAGAAGGTCTTCCGCGAGCGGCTCGAGAAGGACCGGAGCGCTTCCGCGCCGCCCAAAAACCCGTAGGACCGCCAAAAATCCCGATGGGCGACATAGAAAGTTTTTGGGCGACACAGAAAGTTTCTGGGCTGCGCAGAAAGTTTTTAGGCGACACAGAGAGTTTACGGGCGACACAAAAACTTTTTGGGCGGCATAGAAAAGCTCTGCGTCGCCCATCAGAATTTTGGGAGACGTAGAATCTTTCTATGCCGCCCAAAAAGATTCTGGGCGACACTAAGAATCTCTGCGTCGCTCAAAAAAGTTTTGGGCGACACAGAAACTTTCTGTGTCGCCCAAAGACTTATTGCTGCGTGCAGCGCTGTCGCAGACGGTCGAGGGCAGGCAGGGCCTCCAGGATGGACGGCGCGTCGACCCCGAAATCGATCAGGCAGGCGGCTTCGTCCGCGCCGGCTGCGCGCAGGCGATCGATGAGGCGCGCTCCCTTGTCGGGATGGCCGAGGAGGGAGAGCGACGAAAAATAGCTCTCGAAGGCCGCGGCGAGCAGGGCATCGACGTCGCTGCCGGGCGGGAAGCCGTGCTGGTCGAAATAGGTCTTGAGGTAGGAAGTCATGGGCGCGCGCACCTTGGCCCGCACCGCCTCTTCGTCCTCGCCCACGAACGCGTGCACCATGACCGTCACCTGCCCCGCCTCGGGATCGAGGCCGCGCTCCGCCCGGGCTTGGCGGTAACGGGCGATCCTCTCCGTCAGCGTAGGAAGAGGCTGGACGATGGTCAGCACGTTGGCGCCGATCTCCCCCGCCCGCGTCCAGGTGGCCGCGTTCGTGGAGCAGGTCACCCAGACGGGCACGTCCGATTGTCCCCGCCATAAGCTGCGCACGGTCTCGATGCCGCGGAACATGATCTCCCGGCGGTCGGCGTAGGCCTCCGGCCGCAGGGCGAAGTCGGTGGGGTGCCATCCCGTGGCGAAGGAAATGCCGGCGCGTCCGTTGGAGAGGCGGTCGACAACCGTCCATTCCCCGGCGACGCGCTCCGGGTCGTGCAGGGGGAGGACCACGCTGCCGGCCCGGATGCCGATCCGCTCGGTCGCGGCGGCAAGGGCCGCTCCCAGCAGGGACGGATTCGGGAAGAGGCCGCCGAAGTCCTGGAAGTGCCGCTCCGGGGTCCAGACCGCCGCGAAGCCCTGGCGGTCCGCGAAGCGGGCGCTTTCGAGCAGCAGCTCGTAGCTCTCGGCCGGGGTCTTGGCGCCGCCGTCCGAAAAGAAGAAGAGGCTGAAGCGGATCGGCCGGTCGGACGGCTCGGGCTCCGGTCCGGCGTCGAACGAGAAGGGTGTTTCTTCTTTCGGCTCCTCACCGGGGACCGCCAAGCCTTCCTGCTTCAGACGGCGCAGCAGCAGCTCGCGCTGCTCCGGGGTCAGCCCGGCGAGGCGTTTTGTGAGATCAGCCATGCTTCAGCAGCTCCAGCGCCCCTGCGAGGTCGGTCCGGATGGCATTCTCGTCGACGAGCGGCCAGAGCGGCAGCTCGGGCTGGATGGGCCGGGGGAGGATGCGCACCTCGATCTCGCGGCCCTCGCCGTCCGGAACCCGCACCGCCTCTCCCCGCCAGAGCCGGCGCACGGTCTCCAGGTCCTTCGTCTCCTCAACGACGATTCCCGCCCGGCCGCCGGAGAGGTTGTCCACCAGCGACCATTCCTCGGCCACGCGGATCGGGTTGTGGAGAGGCAGGGCGAGGCAGCCCCGCAGCGCGATCCGCCGGGTTGCCACGGCTGCCGCCGAGGCCAGAACCGCGGGATTCAGGAAGAGGCCGGCGCCCTCGGCGATCCAGACCGCGGAAAGGCCCTGCTCTTCGGCCTGGCGGACGACTTCCAGAAAGAGATGGGGGTCGTCGCCGCCCGTGAGGAAGAGGCCCGGGATCATGGTCTTTCCGTCGTAGAGACGCCCCAGTACGCTGGCACGATCCTGCCGGGTGTACAGGGTCGGGGCGTCTCCCCACGGCAGGTCCGTTCATCCCAGCCGGCGCCGCAGGCGTGAAAATAAAACCGGGACCGGTGATTCCACGGCGTGGTACCGGCGTTGGTGGCGGCTGGGGCCTTGAGACGCCCCGACTGTGTACACCCGGCAGGTTCTTGCCAGCGTACTGGGGCGTCTCTACGGATGCCCATTCGGATACGGCCAGGTCCTTTCACCCCAGCGCCTCCCGCAGCGCCCCCGCGAGCGCCTCCACATGGGGCGCCCTCACCATCCGATGGTGGTCGCCGGGCACGGTGACCACCTCCACGGCCCCGGCGAAAGCCCCCCACCCCCCCGTGCCGTCGGGGCCGAGGCGGTCGCTGCCCTCCGCCCGGAAGACGGTCACCTTGCCGGCATAGGGCCGCGGCTCCCAGTTGATGCCCGCCCGCAGGTTGGCCTTGAAGACGTCGACCAGGGCGATGGCCCGGCGCTCGTCGAAGTCGGGAGCGCGCCGCGATGCCCTCTCCAGAACCAGCGCGATCTGGGCGCGGGTATCGAGCCCGCGCACGTCGTCGGGCGTGAGCTGCAGCTCCTCGCGGAGGTGCTCGTCGAGCCCGCGGATCAGCACCTCGGCCTCGTCAGGATGCTCTTCCTCCCGCGCCGGGACGTCCAGGATCGCCACCAATCCGGCCCGATCCCCCAGCCGGCAGGCCATCTCGTAGGCCACGAGCCCGCCGAAGGACCACCCCCCGATGTGCACGGGGCCGTCCGGAAGAGCGCTGATGTAGAGATCGGCCATGTCCTCGATGCGGTCGAGAGGCGGCCGTTCACCATCCAATCCCGGCGCCTGGAGGCCGTACAGCGGCTGGTCTTCGCCCAGGGCACGGGCCAGATCGGCATAGCAGAGGACACCGCCGCCGCCCGGGTGGACCATGAAGAGCGGCGGCCGGCTCCCCTGCGGCTGGATGCGGACCAGGGGCGAAGCGATGCGGGCTCCCAGGGAGGGCCGGAGCCAATCGGCCAGCGCCTCGACGGTGCGCCGCTCGAAGAGGGTGGCGATCGGCAGCGCCCGGCCGAAGCGGGTCTCGATCCGGGAGGCCAGCCGCACCGCCAGCAGGGAATGGCCGCCGAGGGCGAAGAAGTCGTCCCGCGCGCCGACCGGAACCCCCAGGAGATCCTCCCAGAGGACTGCCAGCTCGCGCTCCAGCGCGTCCCGGGGCGGCATCGAGCCGGACTCGGGCCGCACCTCGCGGCTGGCCAGCGCCCGGCGGTCCACCTTGCCGGTCGCGGTGAGCGGCAGGGCGTCGAGCCAGACGAAGGCGGACGGGATCATGTATTCCGGCAGCCGGCCGCGCAGGTCGGGGTCCGCGGGCTCCGAGCGAGGGACCAGAAAGGCGACCAGCCGGTCGTCCGCGGCCACGACCACCGCCTCCCGCACGGCCGGATCGCGGAGGAGCGCGGCCTCGACCTCTCCCGGCTCGATGCGGTAGCCCCTCACCTTGACCTGGCGGTCGAGGCGGCCGCGGTATTCAAGGTTGCCGTCCGCCAGCCACCGCACCCGGTCGCCTGTCCGGTAGAGGCGCTCGCCCTTTTCGTAGGGGAGGAAGGCTCCGGCGGTCGTATCCGGACGGCCGAGGTAGCCCCGCGCCAGGATGTCGCCGAGCCGGAGCTCGCCGGCCACGCCGATCGGGACCAGGCGGCCGTGCCGGTCCACCACCCGGGCGGTCCGCGCCACCGGGCGGCCGATGGGAACGGAGCCGGACACCGTCTCCCGGACCTCCCCATCCACCTCGAAGAAGGTGGGCGTGATGACGGTTTCGGTCGGGCCATAGCCGTTCAAGAGGCGCGCGCCGGGGGCCACCCGCCGCCAGAGGCGCGCCGACTCGACCGGCATGGCCTCGCCCCCGGCCTCCAGGAGCCGCAGAGAAGCCGCGAGGGTCCGGCCGGAGGCCGCCAGCTCCGCCACGAGCTGCCGCCAGTAGGCGGTCGGCATCTGCGCGACCGTGATGCCCCAGCGCTCGATCCTCTCCACGATCCCGGGCACGCTCCACAGCTCCCCGCCCCGGGGGAAGAGCGCCGCGCCGCTCGCGAGCGGCAGGAGCATCTGCTCCATGGAGGCGTCGAAGCCGTCCGCGTGGGCTCCCAGCATGCGATCGCCGGGGCCGAGGCCGAAGCGTTCCGTCCAGGCGGACACGTGCGCGGCGAGCGCTCCGTGCGGTACGCCGACCGCCTTGGGAACGCCGGTCGAGCCCGAGGTATAGATGGCGTAGGCCAGGGACTCCGGGTGGATCTCCATGGCGGCGAAGGTCTCCGGCCCGAACCGGCTGACCCGGTCGAGGCAGACGGACCGGAGACCGCCAGCCTGATTGAGCAGCGCTTCGTCCGCCAGCATCACCGAGGCTCCGCTGTCGGCGAGCAGGAGCTTCAGGCGCTCGGCGGGCAGCTTGGGGTCCAGGGGCACGTACACGGCCCCGGCCTTGAGAACGGCCAGCAGCGCGAGCGGCCATCCCTCCGGACGATTCGAGGAGACCGCGACCCGCGTCTCGGCTCCGGCGCCCGCCGCCCGCAGGTCGCGCGCCAGCCGGCTCGCCGTTCGGTCCAGCTCGCCGTAAGTCAGGCTGCCGACGGCGAGCGCCCCCGGGGATCGCAGGGCCCATTCTTCGAACCGGCGGTGGACCGGGAAGAAGGGCGGAGCCGCCGCCGGCGCGCTCCACTCCAGGATCTGGCGGCGCTCGGCCTCCCCCATCATCGGCAGCCCGGAGAGGCGCCGGTCGGGATCGAGGACGATCCCCTCGAGGAGGATGCCGAGCCGCTCCAGCAGGCGCGCCGCGGTGGCCGCGTCGAAGAGGCGGGCGTCGTACTCCAGCGCCGCCCGCCCGTCCTCCGTAAACGAAAGGCTGAGCTCGAACTTGGCGGCGCCGGACGAGAGCGAAACCGACGAGAGGGTGAGCCCGGGGAGAGCCAGCTCCGGCATCGGAGCGTTCTGGAGGACGAGCATTACTTGAAACACGGGGGCGTGGTGAAGGCTCCGCTCCACGCGCAGCTCCTCCACCAGCTTTTCGAACGGCAGGTCCTGATGCGCGTAGGCCCCCAGCGCCGTGGTCCGGGACCGGGCCAACACCTCGCGGAACGCCGGATCGCCTTCGAGGCGGCTGCGCAGGGCCAGGGTGTTCACGAAAAAGCCGATCAGCCCTTCGAGCCCGGCGTGGGTGCGGCCGGCGATGGGTGTGCCCACGACCAGGTCGTCCTCCCCGGTCAGCCGATGGAGCAGCGCCTGGAACGCGGCCAGGAGGACCATGAACAGGGTCGCTCCCTCGCGCCGGCCCAGCTCGCGCAGGGCGGCAGCCGGGAAAACCGCCTTGGCGAGACCGGCCCGGCCGGAGCCGGTCGAGCGCGGCCGATCGAGGGGGAGATCGAGGACCGCCGGAGCGTCCACGAGCGCCTCGCGCCACCAAGCGACCTGGGAAGCCAACGCCTCTCCCTGGAGCCATCCGCGCTGCCAGACCGCGAAGTCCGCGTACTGGACGGGCAGCTCGGGCAGCGATTTCCCGGAATAGAGCGCAGCCGTCTCGCGCACCAGCACGCCCACCGACCAGCCGTCGCTCACCACATGGTGCCAGGTGAGCAGAGCCATCCACTGCCGTTCGTCCAGGCGGAGGAGGAGGACGCGCAGCAGAGGCCCTTGCCGAAGATCGAAGGGCCGCGCCGCCTCCTCGCGGATGAGACGCCCCGCCTCGGCTTCCGGCAGATCGATCACGGAGAGGGAGAACGGGCGGAAGGGGTGGACGCGCTGGCGCGGCTGGCCGTCCGTCTCGGGGAAGGTGGTGCGCAGGGTCTCATGCCGGCGCACGATCTCCTGGAGGACCCCTTCCAGCACGGCGGGATCGAGATCGCCTGAGAGGCGCAGGGCCGCGGGCATGTTGTAGGCCGGGCTCCCGGGCGCCAGGCGCTGGAGGAACCAGAGCCTCTCCTGCGCGAAGGAGAGCGGCAGGTCTCCGTCTCTCGGGACCCGCACCAGAGGGGGCGCGGCAGGCGCCGATCCGCTGGCTTCTTCGACCCGAGCCGCGAATCCGGAGAGGGTCGGGCTCTCGAACAGGCTGCGCACCGGCAGCTCGACGCCGAACGCATCCCGCACCCGGGCGAGGATCTGGGTGACCTTGAGCGAATGGCCGCCGAGCCCAAAAAAATCGTCGGACGGTCCGATGCGCTCGACCCCGAGGACCTCGCTCCAGATCGCCGCGACCAGCTCTTCCATTTGAGAGAGAGGGGCAAGCTCGGTCTCCTCCCGGGCCGGCTCGGGAAGAGCCTTGCGGTCCACCTTGCGGTTCGGGGTGAGCGGCAGCGCCTCCAGGAAGACGAACGCGGAAGGGACCATGTATTCGGGGAGACGGGCGCGCAGAAAGGACCGCAGGTCGTCCTCGACGGCAGGGACGACATAGGCGATCAGCCGGCGGTCGTCGCCGTCCCCTCGTGCGACGACGACAACCTCGCGGACGGCCGGATGGCGGGCGAGCGCGGCCTCGACTTCTCCAAGCTCGACGCGGAAGCCCCGGATCTTGACCTGGAAGTCGGCGCGGCCGAGCGGCTCGACCTCGCCGTTGGGCAGATAACGACCAAGGTCGCCGGTTCGATACAGGTCCTGGAACCGCTGCCCGCCCAGATAGCCCGCGGCAAGATGGGGGCTGCGGACGCAGACCTCGCCGACCTCCCCGATGCCGCACAGGCGTCCAGAACGATCGAGGACCAGGAGCTGCACGTCCGGCATGCCGCGGCCCAGGGGATAGCGCTCCTCGTCCTCCCTCACCTCGTGAAACCCCACGGCGCGCTGGGTCTCGGTGGAGCCGTAGAGATTGACGACTTTGACCTCCGGAGCGAGGGCGCGCAGGCGCTCCACGTCCCCGCGGGTCAGCACGTCTCCCACGAAGAAAGCCCGGCGGAGAGCGGGCATCGGGCTGGCCGGCGGGCTGGTGAGAAGCCGGCCCATGGCGGGGGTGAGGTGGGCGACGGTGACGCCCATGCGGGCCATCCAGGCCGAAAGCCAGCCGGGCTCGCCCATGCGCTCGGGGTCCGGGATGACCACCGCGCCTCCGAGCCAGAGCGGGGTGAAGACGTCCCGGTGCAGCGGATCGTGGGCCAGGCCGGAGAGCAGGCTGAAGCGGTCGGCCGGGCCGAGCTCGAAGGCCTCGCTCATCCAGGGATAGAAGTGGGTAAGGGAACGGTGGAGGCCGAGGACGCCTTTGGGGGCTCCGGTCGAGCCGGAGGTAAAGGCGATGTAGGCGAGGGAGTCCGGACTCCCTGCCGTGAACAATGTAGGGGAGGGGTTTACCCCCTCCCGGGCGGGGGCAAGCCCCGCCCCTACATACTGCTTGATCAAGTCGAGGATGGAGTCGTTGCGCTCCTCGGGATAGGCGGGGTCGAGGATCACAAACGCCGCCCCAGCCCTCATCACGCCCAGGATCTCGGAAACCAGCGGCGCGCTGCGATGCCCCTGGATCGCCACGATGTCTTCCTGCACTCCCGCCGCGACCCTCTCCATCTGCTCCGCGAGTTGCGCGTAGGTAAGCTCTCCACCCTCCCAAATCACAGCAGGACGGTCCGGAGTCTCCCGGGCATGCCTCGCCACCGCATCGGAAACCGGGCCAGGCCAGCTCGCGTCCAGGGGAGCCTCGGGGTCGGGGAGAACCTGGAGGGCGGCCTCGGTCACCAGCGAGAACGTTCCAATCCGGGCGTCGGGATCAGCGGCAGCCTGCTCCAGGAGGAGGTGATACTGGGCGAGCGCCCCCTCCATCCGCGGCGCGTCGAAGAGGCCGGCGTTGTAGATCAGGTCGAGATGGACGGCCCCCCTGTCCTCGACCAGGTAGAGGGTCATGTCGAACTTGGCCTGCGGCTCGGGCACGCCGAGCCCCTCGACCGTCAAGCCGGGGAGGCGCACCTCGGTCGAGGGGAAGTTGAGCAGGTTGAAGAAGACCTGGAAGAGCGGCGTGCGCGACAGGTCGCGCTGCGGCTCGACCTCGGCCAGGAGCTTCTCGAAGGGAAGATCCTGATGGGCAAAGGCCCCGACCGCGACCTCGCGCACCCGGGCCAACAACTCCCGGAACGTGGGATCGCCCGACAGGTCGGTGCGCAGGACCAGATGGTTCAGGAAGATCCCGATCAGCCCCTCGACCTCGCGCCGGGTGCGGCCCGCGATGGGCGAGCCCACCGGCACGTCCTCCTGGCCGCTCCAGCGCGCGAGCAGGAGCTGGAATCCGGCGAGCAGCACCATGAAGAGGCTCGCCCCCTCACCCCCGGCGAGCGCCCTCAGACGATCCACGAGCGCGGCCGGCAGGACGCGGACGGCTCGCTCTCCGTGGAAGGTCTGCACCGCCGGACGCGGACGGTCGAAAGGCAGGTCGAGAGACGGCGGCGAGCCCGCCAACCGCTCCCGCCACCAGGCAAGCTCCTCTTCGAGGGCCTCGCCCGTCAGCCGCTCCCGCTGCCAGGCCGCGTAGTCGGCGTACTGGATGGAAAGCTCCGGGAGCGCCTCCCCGGCGTAGAGAGCCGTCAGCTCGCGCACCAGGACGCCCAGAGACCAGCCGTCCGAGGCGATGTGGTGGAGGTCGAGGGACAGCACATGGTCGTCGTCTCCCAGGCGCAGCAGCCTGGCCCGCAGGAGCGGCCCCTCTTCCAGCCGGATCGGCTCGCGCCGGATCTCCTCGACGACCGGCAGGAGTACTTGAGCGGGTGGCGCAATCCGCTGGACAGGCCGGCCGCCCTCTTCATGGAAGGTCGCCCTCAGCACCTCATGCCGGCGGACCACCTCCATGAGAGCCCGCTCCAGGGCCGGCACGTCGAGCCGGCCGCGCAGCCAGAGCGAGGAGGGAATGACGTAAGCCGGGTTGTCCGGATCGAGCCGGTCGAGGAACCAGAGACGCTCCTGGGCGAAGGAGAGCGGATGGACGGACGGGTCCTCGCGGCGCGGGATCGTCTGCCCGCTCTCCATTCCCTCCTCCCGGCGGCGTTCGCGCAGCAGCTCCAGCCGCTCGCGGGAGGCCCGGAAGAATTTCCCGGTCGCGACCGTCATCGCGCGGCAACCTCCTCGTCGGACAGCTCGCTCAGCTCCAGCAGCAGCTCGGCCGTCCTCTCCGCGTCCAGGCTCACCGTCTTCAGCGCCGTAGCCAGGGCGGCGACGGTGGGCCGTTCGAACAGCTCCCGCAACGGCACCTCGGCCTCGAAGGTCTCCCGCACCCAGGAGATCATCTGGGTGGCGAGCAGCGAGTGGCCGCCCAGGTCAAAGAAGCCGTCCTCGACGCCGACGCGGTCCACCCCGAGCGCCTCCTCCCAGGCCCCGGCGAGCACCCTTTCGAGCGCCGTGCGGGGTTCAACATAGGCGCGAGCCAGTGCAGGCCGCGCCCCTTCCGGAACAGGAAGCGCCCGGCGGTCCAGCTTGCCGTTGACGGTGAGCGGCAGCGCCCGCAGGAAGACGAAATGGCCGGGGACCATGTGTTCCGGCAGCCGGCCGCGGAGGATGGGGAGGATCTCGCCCGCGGAGAGACCGTCTCCCACCACGTAGGCCACCAGCCCCGGACCCGCGGGCAGGTCGTTGCGGAGGACCACCGCGGCCTCCCGCACGCCGGGGACCGTGGCCAGCGCGGCCTCGATCTCGGCCGGCTCGATGCGGAAGCCCCGCAGCTTCACCTGCTGGTCGATCCGCCCCAGGTACTCCAGCTCGCCCGAGGGCAGCCGGCGCGCCAGATCGCCGCTGCGATAGAGGCGGGCTCCCCCGGGAGCGGGCACGAAGCGCTCGGCCGTCAGGTCCGGACGGCCGAGATAGCCCCGCGCCACGCCGGCTCCGCCCACGCACAGCTCTCCCGGAACGCCGATCGGAACCGGCTCGCCATTTTGGAGGACGTGCAGGGAGAGGTCGGGAATGGGGACGCCGATGGGGCTTCTCCACGGGGTCAGCAAGTCTTTCTGCGAAAGGGGGCGGTATGTGACGTGGACCGTGGTCTCGGTGATGCCGTACATGTTGACCAGGGAGGGGGTTCCTCCCCCCTGGGAGGGGGCGGTTGGGAACGGGGGGAGGGACCCCTCCGCCGAGAGTTCCAGCCAGTCGGCGGTGCTACCGATGTCCAGGGCCTCGCCTCCGAAGATGACATGGCGGAGGGAGTCCGGCGGCGGCAGATGGGAGAGCTGACGAAAGGCCGAGGGGGTCTGGTTGAGGATGGTCACGCCCTCGGCGTCCACGAGAGCACGCAGCTCCTCCGGGGAACGGGTAACCGAGGTGGGGACGATCACCAGCCTTCCTCCGAAAGCCAGCGCTCCCCAGATCTCCCACACCGAGAAGTCGAAAGCCGCGGAGTGGAAAAGGGTCCAGACGTCGTCCGGCCCGAAGCCGAACCAGTCTTGAGTCGCAGAGAGCAGACGGGAGACGTTGGCGTGACTCACCAGCGTCCCCTTGGGCCGGCCGGTGGAGCCCGACGTATAGATGATGTAGGCCAGGTTTTCCGGCGAGACGGAAACGTTCAGAGGCTCGTCGCTCTCAGGACAGTCTGCGAGAAGCTCCTCGTCCACGGTGATCGAGACGCCGGCATCCTCCAGGATGAGCCGCGCCCGCTCCTCCGGCCAGGCCGGATCGATCGGCACGTACGCGCCTCCGGCCTTGAGGATGCCCAGGATGCCGACGATCAGGCCCGGCGTCCTCTCGTGACGGAGGGCCACCCGAGTCTCCGGCCCCACGCCGAGCTCCACAAGATGCCGGGCCAAGCGGTTGGCCTGACGGTCCAGCTCGGCATAGGTCATCCGATCGACCGCAACAGCATCCGGCCTCACCTGCGCCTCGAACAGGTGGTGCAGGCAGGCTATGGGGAAGGTCGCCTTCGGCCCGCTCCACTCCGCGATCTGGCGGCGCTCGGCCGGGGTCAGGAGCGGCAGCTCGGAAAGCGGGAGATCGGGGCTCTCGGCAGCGGCCTCCAGCAATACCCGCAGATGGCCGGCCAGGCGCTCGGCGGTGGTGCGGTCGAACAGGTCCGACGCGTGCTCCAAAGAGCCCTGGAGCCCCGTCGCCTCGTTCATCTCCAGCAGCAGGTCGAACTTGGCCGTGCCGGGATCGGTCTCCCAGGGACGGAACGCGAGGCCCGGCAGCTCCAGCGCGGGCATCGGGACGTTGTGCAGGGAGAACATCACCTGGAAGAGCGGCGCGTAGGCCAGGCTGCGCTCCGGCCTCAGCTCCTGGACGAGCCTCTCGAAGGGGAGATCCTGGCGGGCGAACGCGCCGAGGGCCACCTCGCGCGTCCGCTCGACCAGCTCGCCGAAGCTGGGATCGCCGGAGAGGTCGGCCCGCAGCGGCAGGGTGTTCACGAAGAAGCCGATCAGACCCTCGGTGCCCGGATGGGAACGGTTGGCGACCGGCACTCCGGTCACCAAGTCCTCCCCGGCGCCGAGGCGGGAGAGCCAGGCCTGGAAGCCGGCGAGCAGGACCATGAACAGGCTCGCGGAACGCTCGCGCCCGTGCTGCCGGAGCCGTTCCGTCACCTCCGCCGGGATGTCGAGGGGCACCCGCTCGCCGCGGAAGGTCCGCGCCGCGGTCCGCGGCCGGTCGAGCGGCAGGTCGATGACCGGAGGCGCCCCGGCCAGCCGCTCCTTCCACCAGGCGAGCCGTGCCTCCAGAACCTCACCGCGCAGCCACTCGCGCTGCCAGACCGCGTAATCGGCCACCTGCACGGGCAGCTCCGGAAGCTCTCCGGCGCCCGTGTAGATCGCCCCCACCTCGCGCATCAGCACCGCCACCGACCATTCGTCCGAAACGGCGTGGTGCATGGTGAGCAGGAAGAGGTGCTCTTCCTCCGCGAGCCGGACGAGACGGGCGCGCAGCAGCGGCCCGCGGGTCAGGTCGAACGGCCGCAACGCCTCGGACCGGGCGAACCGGCGGGCCTCTTCAGGACGTCCCGTAAGGTCGATCACCGGCAGCGGGACCGGCGCCGACGGGTGGATCTCCTGGACCGGCCGGCCGCCCGCCGTCCTGAACGTGGTGCGCAGGGCCTCGTGGCGGCGAACGATCTCGGTCAGCGTCTCCGCCAGGGCCACGGGATCGAGCCGGCCGGAGACCAGGGCGGTCGCGGGGACGTTGTAGGCCGGGCTCGCGGGATCGAGCTGGTAGAGAAACCAGAGGCTCTCCTGCGAGAAGGTCAACGGGATCTCGCGGTCCCTGGGCATGGGAAGAAGAGGCGGCGGTACCGGGCCGGTCCCGGTGCGGAGGGCCAGTTCCACCTCGCGGGCGAGATCGGCCAGGGTGGATGCTTCGAAGATCTGCCGCAGGGGGACCTCGACCCCGAATGCCTCGCGCAGCCGCGTCGCCACCTGGAGCGCCAGGATGGAGTGCCCGCCCAGGGCGAAGAAGTCGTCGTGGATCCCCACCCGGGGGCGCTTGAGCACCTCGCTCCAGACCGCCGCGACCTGCTCCTCGACGGGGGTGCGCGGCGCCTCGAAGGCCTCGACCGGCACTTGCAGCTCCATCCGGGCCAAAGCCCGGCGGTCAATCTTACCGCTGGGGGTACGCGGAAAGGAATCGACGAGCAGGATGAGCGAGGGGACCAGGAAAGCCGGAAGACGGGAGGCTAGGTTTGCGCGGAGGGCAGCAGGGAGCCCGGGGTCCTGGACCTCGGGCAGGACGTAGGAGACGAGCGCGCCATCCCGAGCCAGCACCGCAGCCTGCCGCACGCCAGGGCAGGCTGCGAGGGCGGCCTCGACCTCCTCGGGCTCCACGCGGATGCCCCGCAGCTTGACCTGGAGGTCGACGCGGCCGAGGAACTCCAGGGCGCCATCCGGGCGCCAGCGGGCGAGGTCGCCGGTGCGGTAGCGCCGCGCCCCAGGGGTGTTCGGGTCCGGCACGAAGCGCTCGGCCGTGAGATCCGGCCGGCCGACATAGCCCCGGCCCACCCCGGTCCCGCCCACGCACACCTCGCCGGCCGTCCCGATGGGCACCGGATCGCCCCAGGGGTCCAGCACGTCGATCCGGACATTAGCGAGCGGTCGCCCGATGGGAATCGAGCGGTCGCCGGGGTGGTATTCCCATGCCGTGGTGTTCACGGCGGTCTCGGTGGGGCCATAGTGATTGCTGAGCGCGGTGCAGGGGAGCCGCTCGCGGCAGCGCTCCGCAAGCTCCACGGAGAGCACCTCGCCGCCGGCCGTGATGCGCCTGAGGCGCGTCGGGGCGGTCTCTCGGTCAAGCACGGCGGCGAGCAGCGACGGCACCAGGCTCACGACCGCGGCCCCCTCGCGCTGGATCAGCTCGATCAGGTGGTCCGGATCGCGCTCCCCTCCGGGCCGCGAGACCACCAGCCGCGCTCCCACCGAGAGGGGCCAGAAGATCTCCCGCACCGAGGCGTCGAAGCCGAGCGGCGCCTTGACGAGCCCGCCCTCCCCCGGTTCGAGCGGAAAGGCCGACTGCGCCCAGAGGATGTGGTTGACCGCCGCGCGATGCGACGTCATGGCCCCCTTGGGCCGGCCGGTGGTGCCGGAGGTGTAGAGGATGTAGGCCGAGGCGCCTCCCTGCTCTTCCTCCCCACTGTAGAGACGCCCCGTGGGGCGTCTCTGAAGCGACGACATCCTTCCAGAGGCCACAGCCGGCCGGCGGTCGCTCGGAGGAGACGCCCCACGGGGCGTCTCTACAGTAGGGGGATAAACATCTTCTTCGTCGAGGACGAGCGCCGCTCCGCAATTCTCCGCGATCCACTCCCGCCGTTCGGGTGGATCGTCCGGGTCCAGGGGAACATACGCGCCGCCCGCCTGGAGCACGGCGAGGATGGCTTCGATCTGCCGGGGGGAACGCCGCAGGGAGACTCCCACCCGCACCTCGGGCCCGACGCCAAGCTCCCGCAGTTGACGGGCCAGCCGGGCGGAGCGCTCGGCCAGCTCGCCGTAGGTGATCCGCTCCCCGTCGTGGGAAACGACTGCCACGGCGTCCGGCGTGCGCTCGGCCTGCTCAAGGAAGAGGCCGTGGAGGGTGAGCCCGGCGGGAAAAGGGGAAGCCGTGTCGTTCCACTCCACGGAGAGCTGATGGCGCTCGGCCTCGGTGAGCAGGGGGAGGCTGGCGAGGGTGTGGTCAGGGTGCGCCGCCATGCCCCGGAGCAGGTTGAGGAGGTGGCCGATCCAGCGGCCGGGCTCGCTCGACGTGAAGCGCTGCCGGTCCCAGGTCAGATTGATACGAAGCCCCCCTCCGGCGGGTACGGCGACCAACGTGACCGGCGCCCGGCTGACATGGTTGGCGCTGGCGTCGAGGACCCGCACGCCCTCGATGCCCACCTCCAGCGATGGATCGACCAGCGATCCTTCGAACGCCATCAGGCTCTCGAAGAGCGGCCGGTCGCGCGGCACGCCGCTCCAGCCCTGCACTTCGACCAGGGAGCTGTGCTCGAACCGCCGCGCCTCCAATTGCCGCTCCTGGATGCCGGCGAGCCAGGGGAGAAGGCGCGCGTCCGGGGCGAGGCGCGCCCGCAGCGGGATCGTGTTGATGAACGGTCCCACCGCCGTCTCGATCCCGGGCAGCTCGGCCGCGGACCGGCCGGAGACGACGACGCCGAAGACCACGTCCTCCTCGCCGGACCGGCGGGCCAGGAGCAGCGCCCAGGCCCCCTGGATGAAGGTGTTGAGCGTCAGCCGGTGGCGCCTCGCCAGCTCGGTCAGGGCCGTCGTGCTCTCTGAATCGAGCAGCGCGTCGAGTCGGCCCCGGCCTCCGAAGTCGTGCCGGAGCGCCGTGCTCCCGCCGAGGTCGGTAGGCGCCGAGAGCCCTGCCAGCTCGCTCCGCCAGAACGCCTCGGCCTCTCCCGGATCGCGCCGCAGCAGCCACTCGACATACTCGCGAAACGGCCGCGACGGCGGCAACACAGGACTCTCGCCGCGGCGAAACGCGGCGTAGGCGATGAACAGCTCCTGCAGCAGCCGGGAGATCGACCAGCCGTCGAGCAGCAGGTGGTGCTGGGTCCAGACGTGGCGCCAGACCCCATCCTCCAGGCGGATCAGCCGGAGCCGGAAGAGGGGAGCGGTCTCGAGGTCGAAGCCCTGCCGGCGGGTATCCTCCGTCCGGAGCTCAAGGCGCCGCTCCTGCTCCTCGGGGGGAACGCCGCGCCAGTCCTCCTCGGCCCAGGGCAGCTCCACCTCCGGGTGAACGACCTGGTGGGGCCGCTCCAGCTCCTCCCAATGGAAGGAAGTGCGAAGTACCGAGTGCCGACGCACGATTTCCTCCCAGGCCCGCCGCAGCGCGGCCGGGTCGAGGTCGCCGCCCAGGGTCCAGGAGACCTGGACCACGTAGGCGTCCGCCTCCGGAGCGTAGAGGCTCTCGAAGAGCATCCCCTCCTGGAGCGGAGAGAGGCGGTAGACGTCCTCGATCACCTCTTCTTGCCTCCGATCTTCCCCAGGAGCCGGTCGAGCGACTTCTGGTCCAGCGCCGAGGCCGGGAAGTCGGACGGCGTGAAGCCCCCCGCGTCCGGCGCCAGGCAGTGGGCGATCAGCTTGCGCAGCGACGCCAGGAAGCTCTCCGCCACCCGCTCGATCGTCTCGCGCCGGTGCCGCCTCCCGCCATAGGCCCAGTTCACGCTCAGGCGGCCGTCGCGCACCAGGGCGTTGATCTCCAGAAGGTAGATGCGGTCCGCGCGCAGGCTGCGCACCCGCCCGGGCGGCGCCGGATCCACCTCGAAGAGCGAGGAGACCGTGAGCATGAGGTCGAGCTGGCCGAGATAGTTGAAGCAGATCTCCGGCGGCGGCCCTTCCAAAGACGCACCTGAAATGTGGCGCAGGACGCCGTAGCCGATCCCCCGGTTGGGTACGCGCCGCAGCCCCTCCTTGACTGCCTTGACGGTCTCGCCCGGCCCCTGGGCGCTCTTCAGGTCGAGCCACGCCGGGTGCAGCGAGGTGAACCAGCCGACCGTGCGCGACAGGTCGACCCCGGCCGCCTCCGCGAACGAGGTCTCGCGGCCGTGCCCCTCGATGTCCACCCACAGCGTCCGCTCGCCGGTCCAGCCGGCGACGGCCTCGGCGAGCGCGGCGAGGAGAAGCTCGTCGGGCCGGGTCTGGTAGGCGCGATGGGCATCCTTGAGGAACGCCCGTGTCGTCTCCGGGTCGAGCGAGACCGTCACGAGCCCGCTCGTCCCCTCCGTGTCCTCACCGATCCTCTCGCCATCATCAACATCCATCGGAAGGCGCCGGGATCCGGCCGCCGACTCGGTCTGGGCGCGCCAGAACGGAAGCTCGCGCGCCGCTTCGGTCGACACGGCGTGCGCGGCCAGCCGCTCTGCCCAGCGCGAGAAAGGGGTGGTCGGAGCGGGCAGGCGCGCCTCCTCGCCGCCGAGCCAGGAGCGCTCGAAGTCTTCCAGGAGGACGCGCCAGGAGACGGCGTCCACGACCAGGTGATGGACGATGAGGAGGAGGGCGCCCTCGAAAAGCACGGCGCGGACCGCGCTGCGGCCCAGGTCCAGGCTTCCCTGGAGCGCCTCCGCGATTGCAATGAAGGCGGTTTCCCGTGCCTCGGCCGGGAGCGCGGAGTGGTCGATCCGATACAGAGGCACCGGCTCCCCGGGCGGAGCCACCCGCTGCGTCCACTCGCCGTCCCGGTGCTCGAAGCGCAGCCTCAGGGCGTCGTGGCGGTCGAACAGGACCCCGAGCGTCCGTTCGAGGCGGATGGGATCGAGGGGCTCGCGCGGCAAGAGCAGGACCGGCAGGTTGAAGTGGTGCGGATCAATCGGCTGGCGCTCGAAGTGGAGGCGCTGGATCGGGGTGAGCGGCGCCGGGCCTTCGACGGCCACGGCTCCGGCCGCGTCGCCGACCGCCACCGCCGCTTCCGCCAGGGCGGCGAGAGTCGGATGGTCGAACACCTGCCGCGGCGTGATCTGGAGGCCGGCCTCGGCGGCTCGCGCCACGACCCGCATGCTCAGGATCGAATCGCCGCCCAGGTCGAAGAAGTCGTCGCGCACGCCGATGCGCTCCACCTGGAGCACTTCGGCCCAGATGCGAGCGAGGATCTCCTCGGCGGAGCTCCGCGGCGCGTCCGGCCCGGCCGCGGCCTGGATCTCGGGCTCGATGCGGGCAAGGGCCCGGCGGTCCACCTTGCCGGCCGGCGACAGCGGCAGCGTTTCGAGGAAGACCCAGGCCGTCGGGACCATGTAGACCGGGAGCGACTCGCCGAGGAAGCGCCGCAGCTCGCCCGGAGCCGGGCCGGAGGGGGCGACGCAGGCGATATAGGCGACGAGGCGCCCGTCGCGTCCGATCACCGCCGCTTCCCTCACGGCAGGGTGCCGGGCGAGCGCCGCTTCGACCTCGCCGCACTCCACGCGGTGCCCCCGGATTTTGACTTGATGATCGATCCGGCCGAGGTACTCCAGGTTGCCGTCCGGCTGCCAGCGCGCCAGATCGCCCGTCCGGTACAGGCGCGCACCTTCCGCGAAGGAATCGGGGATGAAGCGCTCGGCCGTGAGGTCGGGCCTGCCCAGATAGCCGCGCGCCACGCCGGCTCCGCCGAGCCAGATCTCCCCCGGCACTCCAACCGGCACCGGCCGGCCGCGGCGGTCCATCACCCAGGCCCGGGTGTTGGCGAGCGGCCGCCCGATCGGCGGTCCCTGCGGCGGCTCGCCCGCCCCCTCGAAGGCCGTCGAGAAGATGGTGGTCTCGGTGGGACCGTAACCGTTCACGAACCTGCGCCCGGCCGACCAGCGGGCGGCGATCTCAGCCGGGCAGCGTTCGCCGCCCACCATCACGGTGCGCAGGGCCGGGAAATCCCCCTCGGGGATCGTCGCGATCAGCGACGGCACCGCGGTCATGGCGGTGATGCCGAGCCGGCGCAGCTCGTCCGCCAGCCCCGGTCCGGAGAGCAGGGTGTCGCGGGACAGCAGGCAGAGCGTGGCGCTGGCCGCGAGCGTGGCGAAGACTTCCCACACGGACACGTCGAAAGACGGCGAGGTCGTCTGAAGGACCCGGCTTTCCGGGGACAGGGCGAGGAGCCGGCGCTCCGCGTTCAGGAGATTGACCACCCCGCGATGGGTGACCACGACGCCCTTGGGGCGGCCGGTGGAGCCGGAGGTGTAGAGGATGTAGGCGGACTCCTCACCCCCCTTACCCCCCTCTCCCATCGCACTCCCCCCGCCCGGGAGAGGGGGGAACGCTCGCGCCGCAGCTGGGTGGGGGCTCCCCTCTCCCGGTGGGTGGGAGTGCGATGGGAGAGGGGCCGGGGGTGAGGGGCTTAGGATCCGGCATCCCTCGGATATCGCCAGACGAGCAGCCAGCTCCTCACGGGTCACCAGCACCTGGATCCCGGAATCCTCCATCAAGAAGCGCAGGCGCTCGGCCGGATAGGCAGGATCGAGCGGCACGTAGGCTCCTCCCGCCTTCCAGACTCCGATCATGGCGGCGATGAGATCGGGCGAGCGCTCCAGGAGAAGACCGACCGGCACCTCGGGACCGACTCCAAGATCGCGCAAACGGGCGGCGAAGTGGTCGGCCTTCTCGAACAGCTCGCGGTAGGTCAGGCTGGTGCCGTCCGGCCCTACGACCGCGACCGCTTCGGGTACAGCGTTCCGCTCCAGGAGGATGTCGATCGTGGTGTCCGGGATCTCCACCTCCGGACCCTGCCAGCAAGCCAGGCGCCGGTGCTCGGCTTCGGAGAGCAGGGGGAGATCCTCCAGCGGACGGTCGAGGCCGGAGGCCATGCCCTCGAGCAGGGTGCCCAGGTGGCCGAGGAGACGCTCGGCCGCGTCCGGCTCGTGCCGCCTCTGGTCGAAGGTCAGGCGAAGCTCCAGAGCGGCCTGGGGGATCACGGCCAGGGTGAGGGGATAGTTGGTGCGCTCCAGCGTCTGCAGGTCGCGCACCTCCAGGCCGCCGGTTCCCTGGAGGAGGGACGCATCCCGCGGATAGTTCTCGAAGGCCAGCAGGCTCTGGAAGAGCGGCTCGCCATGGCGCACGCCGCTCCACTTCTGGACCTCGACGAGCGGGCTGTGCTCGAAACGGCGCAGCTCCAGGAGATGCTCCTGCACCCTGCGGAGCCAGGGCTGCAGCGCCTCGCGCTCGTCGATCCGCACCCGCACCGGCAGGGTGTTGATGAAGAGGCCGACCATGGCCTCGGAGCCGGGCAGGTGCGGCGGCCGGCCCGAGACCACGGCGCCGAAGACCACGTCGTCCTCTCCGGTCGTCCGCGCCAGGAGGAGAGCCCAGGCGGCCTGGACGAAGCTGCCGAGCGTGACCCCGGCGCGCCGGGCCGCCTCCTCCAGAGACCGGGACACGGCGAGCGGGATGACCAGCAGCCGGTCCTCATAGGAGGGAGCGCCGCGGAGAGCCACCGCGGAGGAGACCAGGGGCAGCGGCGTGGGCATCGTAAAGCCTGCGAGCGTCCGGCGCCAGAACGCCTCGACCTCGGCCAGGTCCTGCTTTTCCAGCCAGGCGATGTAGTCCACGTACGGGCGGACCGGCGGCAGGCTGGCTTTCCGTCCATACCCGGCGAAGACCTCTTGGAGCACGCGGCCGAGGGACCAGCCGTCGAGCAGCAGGTGGTGATGGCTCCAGAGGAAGCGCCAGGCGCGGTCGCCGAGGCGGACCAGGGTGACGCGCATCAGCGGCGGCCGGTCGAGATCGAAGCCGAGCCTCCTGTCCCCTGCGAGCAGCGCATCGAAGCGCGCGCGCTGAGCCTCTTCCGGCAAACCGCGCCAGTCCTCTTCGCGCCACGGCAGCTCGACCTGCCGGTAGACCACCTGCACCGGGCGGTCGACCTCCTCCCAATGGAATCCGGCGCGCAGCACCGAATGGCGCGTCAGCACCCCCTCCCACGCTCGCCGCAGGGCCGCGGGGTCGAGGTCGCCCACCACCGTGCAGGCGGCCTGCTCCACGTACTGGCCCGATTCCTGGTCGCTCAGGCTGTGGAAGAGCATCCCTTCCTGCATGGGGGAGAGGCGGTAGATGTTCTCGACGGCGGTCGCCCTCGTCGTCGTCATCCCCGCCTCCCGATCTTGCCCAGCAGCCGCTCGAGCTGCTCCTGCTCCAGTCCGGCGTGCGGAAAGTCGGTCGCGGTGTGGCCGGGCGTTTCCCCGGACAGGCACCGCGCGATCAGCGCCCGCAGCCGGTCCAGGCTCGCCGCGGCCATCTTCTCCACGGCTTCGCGGCGGTAGCGCTCCCGGTCGTAGATCCAGACCAGGCGCAGCTCGCCGCCGAGGACCAGGGCGTCGATCTCCAGCGGATGGGGCCGCGGATTGCGCGGATCGCTCGCGGCGCCTCCCGGATCGGAGGCGAGCCGCAGCGGACCTTCGCCGGGATCGTCCACGCGACCGAGATAGTTGAAGGTCGCCTCGGGCCGCGCCTGGGCGCGCAACGGCGCGGCAGCCTCGTCATCCGCCAGGTAGCGGAGCACGCCATAGCCGACGCCGCGCCGGGGCACCCGCCGCAGCCGCGACTTGACCTCCTTGAGCGCGTCCCCTTCGCGCAGATCCAAGCGGAGCGGAAAGGAAGAGGTGAACCAGCCCGCGGTGCGCGACAGGTCCACGTCCTCGAACAGGGCCTCGCGGCCGTGCCCCTCGACCCCGATCTCCAGCATCCCGCGCCCATCCGCGAGGCTCTCGGCGACCGCGGCGAGCACCACCTCCTCCACCCTCACCGGATACGCCTCGGGCACTTCGCTGAGAAGCTGGCGCGTCTCCTCGGCACCCAGCGCGGTCTCGATTCGCTCGGCGTTGGCTTCCGTGGTGAGAGAAAACTCCTCCCCTCCCCTTCCTCCCTTCCAGGAATCCAGCTCCTGGCGCAGCTCGGCGGTGCGGGCGTACTCCCTGAGCCGCTCGGCCCAGCGCCGGAAGGAAGTGGTCTTGGGCGGCAGGGCGAGCCCGTCGTAGGCGGCGCGCAGGTCGGCCAGCAGGACGGGCCAGGACACGGCATCGATCACCAAATGGTGGACCGCGAGCAGGAGCCTCTCCGGACGGCCTGGCCCGAGGTCGAAGAGCGCGGCGCGCAGGAGCGGCCCCCGGTCGAGCCGGAAGCTCGCCTGGACCGCATCGGCCGCAATCCGCAAGGCGGTTTCGGGATCTGGCAAGGCGGAGAGATCGAGCAGGATGAAGGGCACCTCGCCCCCAGGGGGAGGGACCTCCTGGCGCCAGCCCGCGCCGGTGCGGAGGAAGCGGGCTCGCAACTGGTCGTGGTGCTCCACCAGACGCGCCACCGCCCGGGCCAGCCGCGCGGGATCGAGCGCCGCGCCCTCGGCCACTTCCAGCATCAGGGAGAGGTTCCAGTGGTGCGGCGCCGGAGGGTCCAGCTCCTCCAGGAACCAGCGCTGGATCGGGGTCAGGGGTACCGGGCCGGAGACCGGACCCTGCTCGGCGTCGGTGCGCGGCGCGCCGGAGGCGGCCGCCGCCATGCCCGCGACCGTCGGATGCTCGAAGAGCTGCCGCGGCTCCACGTAGAGCCCGGCCTCCGCGGCGCGCGCCACCACCTGGATCGCCAGGATCGAATCGCCGCCGATCTGGAAGAAGTCGTCGTGGAGCCCGACGCGCTCCAGCTTGAGCGCCCGGGACCAGATGTCCGCCAGCAGCCGCTCCTTGTCCGACGCCGGCATTTCTTCGCCCGCCGGAGTATCCGGAGCCTCGGGCTCCAGCCGGGAGAGCGCCTGGCGGTCCAGCTTGCCGGTCGGCGTGTGCGGCAGGACGTCCAGGAAGACGAATCCGGCCGGGACCATGCCTTCGGGGAGGCGGCCGCGCAGCCAGGATTTGAGATCGGCCTCTTTGTCCCCTGCCACGCAGGCCAGGAGCCGGCCGTCGCGGAGCACGACCGCGGCGTCGCGCACGGCCGGATGCTCCCGCAGCACGGTCTCGATCTCCCCGGGCTCGACGCGGAAGCCGCGCACCTTGATCTGCTCGTCGAGGCGGCCGAGGAAGTCCAGCCGCCCATCGGGCAGGTGGCGGACCCGGTCGCCCGTGCGATAGAGCCTCGCACCCGGCTCGCCGGAATGGGGATCGGGCACGAAGCGCTCGGCCGTCAGGCCGGGGCGGCCGAGATAGCCCCGCCCCACCACCACGCCGCCGACACAAAGCTCGCCATGCGCGCTGGCCGGCACCGGATCGAGCCGGGAGTCCAGCACGTAGACGCGCGCTCCCGCCACGGGCCGGCCGATCGAGGGGCGGGATCCGCCCTCGGAGCCGTCGGGCAAGACCTCGCCGATCGCGGTGCAGACCGCGGCCTCGGTGGGACCGTAGACGTTGAAGAGCCGGCGGCCGGGCGCCCAGCGCTCGGCAAGGCCGGCCGGCCAGGGCTCGCCGCCGAGAACCAGGCAGCGCACGCTCGCCAGCGAGCCCTCCGGCACGCTCGCCAGGGCGGTGGGGGTCAGCATGCCGCAGGTGGCGCCGCGCTCCTCGGCGAAAGCGGCCAGCTCGGGTCCGGCGAGGAGCGTGCCCGGCGGGGCGATGTGAAGAGCCCACCCCGCGGCCAGGGCCCCGACGATCTCCATGAGCGAGGCGTCGAAGCCGGGGGAGATGAGTTGAAGGACGCCGTCGCCGGGAGCGTCCCCGAGGCCGAGCCCGGTCACGGCGGGCTGATTGTCCAGCGCGGCGCGGGAGATCATCACGCCCTTGGGGCGGCCGGTGGAGCCGGAGGTGTAGAAGACGTAGGCGAGGCCCTCACCCCCCTGGCCCCCCTCTCCCATCGCACTCCCACCCACCCGGGAGAGGGGGGGAGCGGCTCCGGAGACTTGGGTGGGGACGCCCCTCTCCCGGTCGGGCGGGAGTGCGATGGGAGAGGGGTCGGGGGTGAGGGGTCCGTCCACCAGCACCAGCCGGTGCCCCGCGAACCGCTCCGCCAGCTCCCCGCTCGTCATCACCACGCCCGTCCCCGAATCCCTGAGCTGCCAATCGAGCCGCTCGGCGGGCCATGCGGGGTCGAGCGGCATGTAGAAGCCTCCCGAGGCGAGCGCTGCCAGGAACGCGATCACCCGCTCGGGCGAGCGCTCCAGGCAGACGGCAACCCCCTGCTCGGGGCCGACCTGCAGACGGCCGGCGAGCTCCTCCACCCTGCGGGCCAGCTCGGCGTAGGTGACCGTCTCTTCCTCCCCTACCAGGGCCGGGGCGTCCGGGCGGGTGCGGGCGTAGTCCAGCACGGTGTCCAGGAAGGAGCGCTCGGGCCGAGCCAACGACGTGGCGCTCCACTCCACCAGGAGCTGGCGGCGCTCGGCTTCGGAGAGCATGGGCAGCTCCGAGACGCGCCTCCACGGCTCGGCCAGGGCTCCCACGGCGAGCGCCAGGAAGTGGCCGCGCATGCGCAGGATCGTGGCCTCGTCCCAGAGGTCGGTGTTGTAGTCGAAACCGCCCTGGGGAATGGTGTCCTCCCCTTCGTCCTCGAACACTCCGAGACCGAGATCGAAACGGGCGGTGTCGGTGTCGGTCTGCCAGGAGTCCACGAGCCGGATGTCCTCGAACTCGGGCTGCGGGATGTGGACGTTCTGCAGCACGTAGCTGACCTGCACCAGCGGCGGATACGAAGGGTCGCGCGTCCCCTCCATCACCTCCGTGAGCCGCTCGAAGGGGAAGTCCTGGTGCGCGAGGCTCGCGAGCGCGCTGTCCCGGACCCGGACCAGCAGCTCCTCGAAAGTCGGGTCGCCGTGCATCTGTGTACGCACCACGGCCATGTTGAGGAAGAAGCCGATCAGGGGGTGGGTCTCGGCCTGCGGGCGGGTCACCACGGGCGAGCCGATCACGATGTCGTCGAGGCCGCTCCAGCGCTGGAGCAGCACGTCGAGCACCGCGAGGAAGGTCATGAAGCTGGTGACGCCGTGGCGCTCGTTGAAGGCTTTGAGGCCGCGGACCACCGCGGGCGGCAGGGCCATGGGCAGGCGCTTGCCCTTGAAGGTCTGCGTGGGCGGGCGCGGGTGGTCCGTGGGCAGCGCCAGCACCGGCGGCGCTCCCGCGAGGTAATCGCGCCAGAAGCGGAGCTGCTCTTCCAGCACCTCGCCCTGCAGCCAGCCGCGCTGCCAGATCGCATAGTCCGCCATCTGCACGGGGATCTCCGGCAGCCTGGGAGTCTCTCCGCGGCGCATCGCCTCGTAGATCGCCGGCAGCTCGCGGAAGAGGATGCCCATGGACCAGGCGTCCGTGATCAGGTGGGGCATGGTGACGAGGAGGGCGTGCTCGTCCTCGCCTTCGTCCGCCTTTCGTGTCATTCCGGGGAGCTGGGAGCGCAGGGTGCCGACGTGGTGGGAAGGCCGCCCCTCACTCGTTCCCAGCTTCACCAGGCTCACGCGGACGATCGGCCCACGCTCCAGATCGAACGGGCGATGCGGCTCGGCGAGGATGATCCTCGCCGCCTCGGCCTCGCGCAGGTCGGCGGGCAGCCCGCTCAGGTCGGTGACCGGCAGGCGGATGAAGGGCTCGGGGTCCACGACCTGGACCGGCTGGCCGTCCTGGAGCAGGAAGCGGGTGCGGAGCACCTCGTGCCGGCGCGCCACCTCGTGCAGGCTGCGCTCCAGGATGCCGGGATCGAGACTGCCGCGCAGCCGTCCGGCGAAGGGGATGTTGTAGGCCGCCGAGCCCGGGTTGAGCTGCTCGATGAACCAGAGCCGCTGCTGGCCGAAGCTCAAAGGGTAGGGGCCGGGATCTTCGGGATCGCGCCTCGGCACCGGGGGCGGGCCGGTCTGACGGCGCTCGGACGCGATCCCCTCCTTGCGCAGGCGCAGCTCCAGAAGCTTGCGCTTCTCGGGCGGGAGCGAGGCGAGCCGCTTCTCCAGGTCCAGGCTCATGCCCCCGACTCCTCGGTCGCCAGGTGCGCCTTGACCTCGTCCAGCGACAGCGCCTCGATCTCGGCCAGGATCTCCTCCAATCGCTTCTTCTCGAACGCGGCCTTCTCGCGCTCGCGCCCGATCTCCTCGGCCATGGCGGCCACGGTGCGCGCCTCGAAAAAGGCCTTGAGCGGCAGCTCCACGTCGAACTCGGCGCGCATCTTCGACAGGATCTGGAGCCCGGCGAGCGAGTTGCCGCCGAGCAGGAAGAAGTCGTCGTCCACCCCGACGCGGTCCACCCCGAGCAGCTCCTGCCAGATCTCCGCGATCTTCGCCTCGGCCGGATTTCCCGGCGCGCGGTAGGGGACGCCCGACTCCGGCCGGGCATGCGCGCCGGCCGCGGGTCCGGCGTGCATCACGTCGGTCCATTGCTGCAGGCGGAGGCCGAGGTCGCCGGTGGCCACGGCTAACCGCGGCTGCCCGCGCAGGGCCAGGACCCTTTCCAGGGTATCGACCAGCTCCTCGGGGGTCAGCATCAGCTCGTTCTGCTGCTGCCCGAGCGCGCCCATGCCTCCGATCGCCTGCCAGACCTCCCAGTTGACGCTGACCCAGGGCGGACCCCAGGCGCCGAGCAGGGCATCCAGGGCGGCATCGGCCGCGGCAAAGGCGCCGAGGCTGACCCCGCCCAGGACCGCCGCCAGCGAAGAGGTGGCGACGCAGAAAGCCGGCTCTTCGCCCAGCTCCCGCAGCGCCTCGCGCAGGACGATCGCGCCCCCGACCTTGGGCCGCAGGTGGCGCTGGAGGTCCGCGGCGGAGAGCTCCGAGAGCGTCCGGTAATCGTCCGAGGGCTCCCCCGCCGCGTGCAGCACGCCGTCGATCCGGCCATGACGGGCGACCGCCTCGCGCAGGGCGCGGGTCACCGCCGCCCGGTCGGCCACGTCGATCCCGTCCTTGAGGTCGAGGCGAGTCATGCGGGCACCGTCCACCATCCCGCCGAAGCGACCGAGCCCGCCGGTGATCACGTAGTGGCCATCCGCCCGGAGGGCCTCCCTGCGCTCCAGCCGGAAAGGCTCGAAGACCTGCTCCCAGCGGAGACGGCCCCGCAGGGCGACGACGGGAGGACCGTCCGCCTCCAGCTCGGCCGCCAGGGCATCTGCCTCTCCGGCCACGTCGATCAGCCGGCAGCGGAGGTTGGGATATTCCTGGGGGATCACCTTGGCGAGGCCGGCCAGGGCGCCCTGCTCTCCGGTCGCCTCGCCGCCGGTCACCTCGTACACCCCGCGGGTCACGACCACGAGCTGGACCGGCGAGTGGATGCGCCGGCCGAGCTCGCGGGAGAGGGCGAGGAGGCCCGAGGCGTCGCCGAGGAAGACCACGCGCCGCGGAGGATTCCCGCCTTCCTCCAGCAGGCCGGCGACCGTGGCCTCGACATCCTCCTCGGAAACGGCTTCCCGGAGGACGCCCCGGAGACCCTTGGCGATCTCATGCCCGTCCGAGATCACCCAGACGTCCCCCTCCTCGGCCGCTGCCGCCAGGGCACCGGCGGGAAGCGTGCGCTTCCAGGTGGGAAGATAGAGCCAATCCGCGGGGTCCGGCCGCTTGCCCAGGGTGGAGGGCTTCGGCGCACCCCGCTCGATACCTCTTTCGATCCAATATCTTTCGCCCTCGAACGGGTAGGTGGGGAGAGAAACCTTGCGCCCCGGCTCCGCGGCAACCAGCGGCACGCCCGCCAGCCAGAGCCGGCCGGCGGCACCGAGAATCGCCTGCGTGTCCGTCTCGGCGTCCTGGGGGTGCGGCAGCGAGGGGACGATCCGGTCCCGCGCCTCGCCACCCCGCCGCACCAGGGTCGTGAGAGTGGTGCCGGGGCCGACTTCCAGGAGGAGCCGGCGCGGCTCGGCGAGCAGGGCCGCCACCGCGGGCGCGAAGCGCACGGGCTGGCGCAGATGGCGCGCCCAGTAGTCGGGATCGGTCGCCTCCTCGGCTGTGATCCAGGTCCCGGTCACGTTGGACAGGAACGGGATCTGCGGAGGCCGGCGCTCGACGCGGGCGACCCACTCGCGGAAAGGAGCCATCGCGGGCTCCACCAGGGCCGAGTGGAACGCGTGCGAGGTGTGCAGTCGGCGGCTCGCCGGAAGCCTCTGCTCCAGCCGCTCGATCGCGTCGAAGGGGCCGGAGACGGCGCAGAGGTCCGGGCCGTTCACCGCCGCGAGAGACAGCTCGCCGTCGAGCCACTCCGCCAGCTCCTCCTCTCCCAGGGGCACGGAGAGCATCGCTCCCGGCGGCGTCGCCTGCACCAGCCGCCCGCGCTCCGCAACCAGAGCAAGGGCGTCTTCAAGCGAGAAGACCCCGGCGAGGCAGGCGGCCACGAATTCGCCCACAGAGTGGCCCAGCATGGCCTCGGGCTGCACGCCCCAATCCATCCACAGACGGGCGAGCGCGTACTCGACCGCGAACAGCGCCGGCTGGGCGATCTCGGTCTGGAGGACGTCCCCGGCAAACAGATCCATCTTTAGAATCGAGGCGCACCGGTCCATCTCCTGCCTGAACACCGGCCATCTTCCGTACAGCTCCGCGGCCATGCGGTCGTGCTGCGCCCCCTGGCCGGGAAACAGGAACGCCACGGGGACGAAACCGGGCTCGGGCTGGGCCGTCGACCACTGGACGGAGGAGAGATCTTTGCGGACCACCGCGGCCCCGCGCACCTCCAGAGGCTGCCGTCCCGTCTGAAGCGTGAAGGCCACGTCCCGCAAATCCAGCTCCGGATGCTCTTCCAGATGCCGCACCAGGTTGGACGTGACCGTCTCCAGAGCCGAAGGAGTCTTCGCCGACAACATGAGCAGGGCGGGGGCTTCCTCTCCCGCGGAGCGGGGGAGGACAGAGGAGGGGGCCTCTTCGAGCACCACATGGGCATTCGTCCCCCCGATCCCGAACGAGCTCACCCCCGCCCGCCGCGGACCCTCCGACGCCCACTCCGTCAGCCGGTCCACCACCCGGAACGGTCCGAAATCGATCTCCGGGCTGGGCTGCGTGAAGTGCAGCGTCGGCGGGATCTCCCGGTGCTCGAGCGCGAGCACGGTCTTGATCAGCCCGGCCACGCCCGCGGCGCAATCGAGATGGCCGATGTTCGTCTTCACCGATCCCAGGAGGCAGCTCTCCGCCCCCTCGAAAGCCCGGCGCAGGGCCGCGACCTCGATGGGATCGCCGAGCCGCGTGCCCGTGCCGTGCGCCTCGACATAGGAGACCGTCGCGGGGTCGACCTCGGCCAGCGCCAGCGCCTCCTGGATCACTCCGGCCTGCCCCTCGGTGAGCGGCGCCGTGTAACCGGCCTTGCCGCCGCCGTCGTTGTTGAGCGCCCAGCCGCGGATCACGGCGCGGATCTCGTCGCCGTCCGTCAGCGCATCCGAGAGCCGCTTCAGGACCACCACCCCGACGCCGCTGCCCGGCACCGTGCCGCGGGCCTCGGCGTCGAAGGCGCGGCAGTGGCCGTCCGGGGAAAGGATGCCTTCCTCTACATGAACATAGCCGGAGCGCTGCGGCAGGCGCAGGGTCACGCCGCCCGCGAGGGCCGCGTCGCAGTCGCCGTTCATCAGGCTCTGGCAGGCGAGGCAGACGGCGACGAGAGAGGTCGAGCAGGCGCTCTGCACCGTGACGCTCGGCCCCCGCAGGTCGAGCTTGTACGCCGCCTGCGAGGTCAGGAAGTTGTTGTCGTTCAGAATGCGGATCTGGAGCGGCCCGGCGTTCTGGATCAGGTCGGGATGGGAGAGGAG
>DASUNJ010000869.1:0-4693 GCA_036277235.1 Thermoanaerobaculia bacterium
CACGCCTGGTCTACATGGAATGGGTGAACAGGAGCCGGGCGCTCGTCGACAAGCTTTCGAACGGCCGCGTCGGCTACCTCCACATTCCGGACATGGGCGAGGACGGCGCGCGGGAGTTCATCAAGTGGTTCTATCCCCTAGTCCGCAAGGAGGGGTTGATCGTCGACGTGCGGGACAACGGCGGCGGCTTCATGTCGCAGACGATGATCGAGCGGCTGCGGCGCGAGCTCCTGGCGGTCGACTTCGGCCGGCTGAGCGAGGAGCCGCAGACGTATCCGAGCGTGGTCTTCTACGGCCACATGGCCTGCCTGATCAACGAGGGCTCGTCGTCGGACGGCGACATCTTCCCGGCGATGTTCAAACAGGCGGGCATGGGCCCGCTGATCGGCAAGCGGACTTGGGGCGGCGTGGTGGGCATCTCGGGCCGCGGTCCGCTGATCGACGGCGGCCAGGTCTTCGTGCCGGAGGCGGGCAGCGCCTCAATCGAGGGCGAGTGGATCATCGAGGGCTACGGCGTCGATCCCGACATCGTGGTCGAGAACGATCCCAAGTCGGTCCTCGCCGGCCGCGATCCGCAGCTCGAGCGCGGTGTGGCCGAGGTGCTGAAGAAGATGGAGGCCGAGCCCCGCAAGCTGCCCAAGAAGCCCGCCGGGCCGGACAAGACCCAGGCGGGAGTGGAGGCGGCGGGCCGGCGGCAGTAGCCTGAAACCGCAAGCCTGACCTTTCGTAGTAGGGTGCGAGGACCATGGTCACGCCTGACCTCGCACCCGACCTTTCCCATCCTGAGCCCGCTTCCGAGCCGGCCTCCATCGCCGACGGCATCGAGCGCCGGCTCGATCCCCGGGTGATGGCGCTCAATCGGATCGTCGGTGGAATCGTCGCCGCGGCGATCTCGCTCAGCCAGCTCGTCGCTCTCCTGGTGATCTACTTCGTGGCGGACGATCTTCCGGGCTGGGTGATGGCGCTGTTCGTCCTGCTCTGGGTGATCGTCACGCTCATTCTTGCATGGTCGTCGCACCGCTGGCCCGCGGTCGAGCACCGGCATACTTCTTATAAATTGGACGAGCGGGGGATCGAGATCCGCAAGGGCGTCTACTGGCGCCGGGTGATCCATGTGCCCCGCTCCCGCGTGCAGCACACCGACGTCTCTCAAGGTCCGATCGAGCGCGGCTTCGGGCTCGGCACGCTCGTCATCTACACGGCGGGCACCGATCACGCCCGGGTCGACCTCCCTGGGCTGGAGCACGCCACGGCCCTCCAGATCCGGGACTACCTCTTGCCGGACGACGAAGATGCAGGCTGAGCAGCGGCTCCATCCGCTTTCGATCCTCTTCCGTCTCGCCGCGCAGGTGCGTTCGTTCGCCGTTCCCGGGGTCGCCGTCCTCGCCACCGCCGGCGCCGTGGGCTGGGGGTGGCAGGTCTGGCTGATGCCGCTCGCCATCCCCTTCGCGATCCTCTCGGTCGTCGAATACCTTTCGTTCCGCTACCGCTACGACGCGCACGAGATGGTAATCCGCACCGGGTTCCTGTTCCGCAACGAGCGGCACGTTCCCTACGCGCGCATCCAGAACCTCCACGCCGTCCAGAACGTGTTCCATCGCCTGTGGAAGGTGGTGGAGGTGCGCGTGGAGACCGGGGGCGCCGACGAGCCCGAGGCGACCCTGAGCGTGCTGCCGGTCTCCGCCTACGAGGAGATGCGGCGGCGTGTGTTCGGAGAGCGGAGAGAGCCTGCCGAAGAGACCGAGCCTGCCGCTCCGGATAAAACCCTTCTCTACCTGCCTCCTCCGGAGCTGATGCTCGCCGGGTTCATCCAGAACCGGGGCTTCGTGGTTCTCGCCGCGGCGTTCGGCCTGCTCTGGGAGCTTGGGGTGATCGACCGGTTGCTCGGCAAGGAGCTCTCGGGGCGCAGCCTGACCAAGGCCATTGTGGCGGTGCTGCTCGGCCGCGGCGAATTCCCCTTGACCGGCATCGCTCTCACGGTCGCGGCCTTGATCTCCCTGGTCGTGGTCTCCCGGGTGCTCTCCATGGGATGGGCGCTCGTCAGCCTGCACGGTTTCCGGCTCAGGCTCGCCGGCGAGGACCTCCGCGCCGAGTACGGCCTTCTCACCCACGTCAAGACCACGATCGCCCTGCGCCGGATCCAGACGCTGACGGTCCGGCAGGGGGTTCTTCACCGCCTGTTCAAGCGGGCGGCGGTCCGGGTGGGCTTGGCGGGGGGCGGCGGCGAGGAGGGAGAGGGCAAGACGCAGCGCGAGTGGCTCGCTCCCATCCTTCCCCAGGACGAGCTGCCGCGCCTGCTTTCCGAGGTGCTGGGGGAGAGGGACTTCGCGAGTATCTTCGCGGGTATGGCCTGGCGCGGCGTCCATCCGCGGGCATTCCGGCGCGAGGTCAAGGGCTGGGTCCTGGTCGCCGTCCTGATCTCGGTGCCGTTCGTCCTGCCGTTGAAGGGGTGGGTCCTCCTGCTGCTCGCGGGCCTGCTCGCCTGGGCGTTCGTCGCCGCGCGGCAGACGATCGCTCGCATGGGGTGGGCCGTGTCCGAGGGCTCGGTGCTCTTCCGCAGCGGCTGGCTCCGGCGGCAGGTCACGGCCGTGCAGTTCACCCAGATCCAGGCGGTGACGGTCCGCGAGTCCCCCTTCGACCGCCGGACCGGCATGGCGAGCGTCCGGGTCGACACGGCGGGCGCGGGGGAGCTCTCGCACCGGGTGGACATCCCGTATCTGCCCCGCGAGACCGCGTGGGAGCTGTGCGCTCTCCTGGCCACCCAGGCCGGCCGGACCGCCTTCCGCTGGTGACGTTAGATCGAGCCGCCCGAGTCCTGCATCTCCATCAGCTCGCGGCGCTCCCGCTCGAGCTCGTTCACGGCGTCGATCTTCTCCTGCTCGGTGCCCTGCATGTTGCGGATCTCCTCTTCGCGCCGCGCGATCGCGGCCGCCTTCTCCTCGATGAGGCGGGTGCGCTCGGCCTCGCTCTCCGAGGAAGAGGACGACTCCGTGCCCTCCTCTTCCGTGGCGCTGCTGCTGGTGCTCGAGGGCATCTGACAGCCCAGGGTGGTCGAGAGGACGATCAGGGACAGGACCAGCCACAGCCTCTTGCTCATGAGAACCTCCTCCTCCGGATTTTCGGAACATTGTATCCTTCGTCCGCACGTTCAAGGAGGAGCCCCCGATGTCGTTCGTCTCCGAGCTGGACCCGAAACCTCTCTGGAAGCACTTCGACGAGATCCTCGCCATCCCCCGGCCTTCTACCCGGGAGGAGGCAATGCGGCGCTACGTTCTCGGCCTGGCCGAGCGCAAAGGGCTCCGCCACCGGCAGGATGCAACCGGCAACCTCGTAATCGAGAAGCCCGCGTCTCCGGGCCTGGAGGGCGCCCCGGTCGTCGTCCTCCAGGGCCATCTCGACATGGTCACCGAGAAGAACGAGGGCGTCGCCCACGATTTCGAGCGCGATCCGATCGTCCCCCGGCGCGAGGACGGCTGGGTCAAGGCGTCGGGCACGACCCTGGGCTCGGACAACGGCATCGGCGTCGCCGCCATCCTCGCCGTCATGGAGGCCGACGACCTCGTCCATGGCCCGCTGGAGCTGCTGTTCACGGTCGACGAGGAGACCGGGCTCACCGGCGCGGTCGCCCTCGATCCCCAGGCGATCGCGCTGCGCGGCCGGCAGCTCCTCAACCTGGATTCCGAGGAGGAGCACGCCGTGACCATCGGCTGCGCCGGGGGAGCGATCACCCGGATCGTGCTGCCGCTGGAGAAGGCGGCCGTCCGCGAGGGCGCGGCGGTGCTCGACCTCCGATTGTCCGGGCTCAAGGGCGGGCACTCCGGCATGGAGATCCACCTCCAGCGCGGCAGCTCCGTCCAGCTCCTGGCCCGCGCGCTGTACGCGGCCGGTCCCCTCCACCTCGGCGGTTTCCAGGGCGGCAACAAGCAGAACGCCCTGGCCCGGGAGGCGTCGGCCCGCGTGGTCCTTCCGCCCGGCCGCCGCGCCGCTTTCATCGAAGCCGTGGAAAAGGAGATGGCCGCGATCCGGGAGGAGCACCGCCCGGTGGAGCCGGATTTCAAGTTCGAGATGTCGGATGCCGCCGATACGAGCGCCTCGGAGAGCGTCTGGGCCGAGGATCTGGGCCGCCGCGTCCTGCTCCTCCTGAACGTCCTGCCGCATGGCGTGCTGGCCATGAGCCACGACATCGAGGGCCTGGTGGAGACGAGCGTGAACCTCGCCGCCGTGGCGGAGGGGGAGGACGGCGTAGGGGTGCTCCTGAGCACCCGCAGCTCAATCGGCTCGGCCCTGCGCGCCCTCCGTCGACGTCTCCGCGCCTGCGCCGAGCTCGTGGACGCCCAGGTGGAGGAGAACGAGGGCTATCCGGCCTGGAAGCCCAACCTGGAATCGCCGCTGCTGCGCCGGTTCCAGGAGGTCCACCGGCGGGTCCAGGGGAGCGAGCCCGAGCTGAAGGCGCTCCACGCCGGACTTGAGTGCGGAGTCCTGGGCGAGAAGTTCCCCGGCATGGACACGATCTCCTTCGGCCCGATCATCGAGGGCGCCCACTCTCCGGACGAGCGGGTGAAGGTCGATTCCGTGGGACGGTTCTACAAGCTGCTGACCGAAACGCTGGCGGAGCTGGCGCGGGGTTGAGGAATGGACACCGGGCGTGGAGGCGCGGGGCGGTCCTGGTGCTGGCCTGCGTCATTCTGGCGCT
>DASUNJ010000870.1:0-18158 GCA_036277235.1 Thermoanaerobaculia bacterium
ACGGACCAGAGCACCGAACGGGAGGCGGTGCAGAGGGCCGTCGGGGAGGATCAGCACCCGCTCGCTGCGCTCCACCAGGTCGGCCAGCGGACCGATCAAGGCACGATAGAGCGCCAGGGCGAGATCGGATGGGTCAGAGACGGGGGCGGGCTGCCGGACCAGCTCCAGCAAGCGCTCCACGTCCGCCCGCAGCCGTTCCTCGCCGAGAGGCAGGACTTCCACCCGGAGGCCCCCCTCCCGGGTCAAGGCGAAAAGAACGGTCCGTTCCTTCCCCACGCTGTACGAGAGGGCCAGGGTGCCGGGATCGAGAACCTTGCGGGCGGCGTTCAGGTCCAGGGGCTGCGGCTGGCGCAGCGCGGCGAGCCGCGGCGAAGCCGTGCGGATCTTTTCGGCGATTTCCGCGCGCTCCCTGCGCAGCCGGTCCAGCTCGCGGTGGAGGGCCTCTCTCGCGTCTTCGCCGGCCGCGGGAGTCCAGCCCCCCAGCTTGCGCAGGGCCTGGTCGTAGCTCGACGCATTGTCGCGCCGCGAGCGCTCGAGGTCGGGGGGCAGCTCGCCGGAGAACGCCAGATCGCGTTCGGCCAGCAAATCCAGGAAGCTCCGTGCCCGGGAGCGCTCCACCAGATGGAAGGCCTCGGCGGCGTGTCCACGCTCCACTTCGACCTCGATGGCGTCGTGGTAGATGTCCTCGTGGCTCGCCCGGAACGCGGCCTGGAGGTCCTTCGGGCCTCCGAGCCGTCCCATCTGGGCCTCCAGCGCCTCGACGGCCCTGCCCAGGTACTGCGCCGCCAGGTCGGGATGGCCGGTGCGGCGGTACAGCCGCCCGAGCTGATGGAGCGTCTGCGCCTCTTCGATCGAGTCTGGTGCAACACGCTCCCGGAGCACCCTGGCCCGATGGTGGAGGTCCAGCGCCAGCTTGAGATCCCCGCGCGCCTCGGCGACCATCCCCAGATACCAAAGGGTTTCAGCGGTCTTGCTGCCGAAGCCGAGCCGTTCGAAGATCTCCAAGGCGCGGCTGTGGAGCTTCCATGCCTCCTCCCTGTCTCCCCGCAGCGACGCGACGGACGCCAGGGCGTTCAGAGTCTCCGCCACACGGATGCCATTGGGGACGGCTTTTTCCGAGATCTCCATGGTGCGCTGGAAGAGCTCCGCCGCCTTGTCCAGATCGCCGCGATCCCGAAGGAGGACACCGAGGTTGCCCACGGCGACCGCGGTTCCGAGGCTGTCGGGAGCCAGCTTCTCCCGGATCGTCAGGGCGCGGCGCAGCGCTTCGGCCGCGGGCTCTGTATCGCCGATCAGCCTGTGCATCAAACCGAGACGGCCAAGCATCGTGGCCAGGGGGATGCTTCCGGGCGCCTGCCGCTCCAGGATCGCCACGGCTTGCTGCATTCTCGCCACGGCTTCGTAGGTGTAGCCGAGGTACATTGCCAGGTAGCCCAGGTCGCTCAGGGTATCGGCCAGGGCCAGAGTGTCGGAAGACCTGCGCTCGTGGATGGCCATGGCGCGCCGGGAGAGATCGGACATCGCCTCCACGTCCTCGTCATCGATCGCGAGGAGAAACAGGTGATGCAGGCTGTCGGCGACCTCCAGGCTGTCCGGCGCCAGGCGCTGGCGGATCTCCAGAGCGCGCTCCTGGAGCTGCTTCGCCGCATCGAACTGTTGCCGCAGCCGCAGGACGTTTCCCAGCCGGGTCATCGTGCCGGCCGCCTGAAGGCTTTCGCCCCAGGCAGCCTCGCCGGTTTCCAGGGCAGAGCGGAAGCTGGCCTCGGCGCGGGCGAGCTCGCTCCCATATTGATAGCTCTCCCCCAGCGCTTCCAGGATGGCGACCCGGGTCTGCGCGTCCTGAGCTTCCTCCAGCGCCGCATTCCAGGCCTCCCGCGCCTTGTCGGCCTGCCCGGCCGCAGCCAGGGCATTGCCGGACTCGAAAAGGGCCTGAGAGCCTGAATCCTGCTCACCCTGCGGCGTGACCGGGCCTGCTGCCGCGAGGCAAACGGCAAGGACGGCCACGGCGAACGCTCGTTGAAGTCGGTATCTCATTGCAGAGGCTCTGATTATAGGGCTGGAACGACCAACCCTCCGCACGGCAGTAAATGGGAAGCCTCGATCCGGGGTCTTTGGGGGATGCAGCCCGTAGAGCCGATTCTGGCTTTCGGGTCCTTCTTGGGAACGATCCTTCCCAGAGGAGAAGAGTCGATGACTGGAAGACATGGGTTGAGGTTGAGATGGAGGGCGGCCATGCTCGCCATGGCTATCTGCGGAACGGCCGGGATCACCGCGCCGGCCGGCGCCACCACGCTGATCCGCATGGGATTGGAAGACCTGGTCGCGTCCAACTCGACGATCGTCGTCGGGGAGGTCCTGGCGGCGGAATCGCGCTGGAATGAAGACGCCACGTTCATCGTGACTGACGTCCGGTTCGCGGCGAACGACGTCCTCAAGGGGCGTCTTGCCGAGCCGGAATTCACGATTACGCTCCCGGGCGGGAAGATCGGGAACCGGGCCACTCTCCTGATCGGCGCCGCCGAGCTGGTGCCCGGCAACTCCTATGTGCTGTTTCTCAGCCGGATGGACTTGTTGGGGGCCGGGGAGGCCCTCGCGGTCCGCGATCTCATTCAGGGCGCGTTCGACATCAGGATGGACAAGGACGGCCTGCGCGCGGTCAGTCAGGCCCTTCGGCATCCGTTGATGCCGGACAAGTCCGGGCAGGCGTTGCCGCCGGGAGAAGAAAAGGGCATGCCGATCAACACCATGCTCTCGGAAATTCGACAGATCGCGGCCCGTCAGGGCTCCCGCCGGGAGGTGAAGTGATGAACCGCCTCGGCAGAATGACCTCTTTCGGCTTCGCGGCCTCCGCGATGCTCGTCCTGGTGTCTGCGTCCCACGCTTCCCAGATGATCCAGGTGCCGGGCGCCGGCCACTACACCGCCAGCCCCGCGGTGTCCTGCGATACCCGCAACGGCTTCGTGCACTGGTTGGACACGACCCTTTCCTTCCGCTCCATCCAAGCGGACTCGGCCCAGGCTGCCGCTCTCCAGGCGGCCCTCAACACCTGGACCAACGTGTCCGGCGCCAGCCACGTGCTCTCTTACGGGGGAGCCTTGCCGCCCGGTAGTCCCCCCCTCAACAACTCCGACGACATCAACGCGATCTCCTTCGTCGGCAGCGTATCCAGTCCCTGCTTCGGCAACTGCCTGGCGCTCACAACGCTATCCGTCTGGGGCGCCTTTCCCGGACACGAGATCCGGGAAGCAGACATCATCTTCAACATGAATAGAACGTGGAACACCAACGGATCCGATGATGACGTCCAGACGGTGGCCACGCACGAGCTTGGGCACGCCCTGGGCATTCACCATACCGATGTCCCTGCCAGCGCTTCCCCGAAGCCCACGATGCTCAACGATTATTTCGGCACGGCCGGTCGGTCGCTGGAGGCGGACGACCGGGGGGCCCTACAGTGCTCCGAGGACTGGTACATCTCTCCGGTCTACCAGGGTGTCCACGAGACCACGAACTGCCGCGAGATCAAGGGCTGGGCCCGCAACAACAAACGGTTGAGCGGCATCGCCTGGGTCCAGGCCTGGACCGATACGCTGACCTCGAAGGATGCCGCGGCCGAGCTCTACCGGGCGGACGTCGGCTTCCACGTCTTCTCCACCCCGCCCGCGGGCAATTACCGGACTGGCACCACACGGAAGATCACCGTCAAATACCCGAATGGAACCGTCATGGCCGGCTCGCCGCAGAACCTGATCTGCCAGGTCGGCATCTTCAAGAACCAGACCCCGGCGTCGTTCATCGACACGGGCGGCCTGGATTGGTCGGTTGGAAACGTTTTCAGCTCCGAAATCCCCGGCTACGTCACCCACCTGCGGTACTACAAGGCGGCGGAGGAGGCCGGGGTCCATACCTTGAAGCTTTGGACTGACGCCGGCCAGTTCCTCGATTCGGTGCCCGTCGACTTCGGGTCTGCCGGCTCAGCCGGATGGAAGACTGGAAAGTTCCCGGGCAACGGCGTGCAGATCCAGGCCGGCACCCGCTACGTCGTCACCGTCACGACCTCCACCAAGCAGAGCAAGACAGACTGCGGCTTCTCCAGCCCGATCGTCAATGGCCCGATCACCGGCCATGGCGGCCGCTGGCAACAGGGGAGCGGAATCTTCCCGGGCACGACCAGCTGCGGCAACTTCTGGACCGACGTGTACTTCGACCAATGAGCAACGGGGGCCCGGCGGATCCGCCGGGCCCTGTTCGAGATGCGGGTTGAGGGTATGCTCTCCCCATGCACCTCCGCCTCCCCTTCCTGCTCCTGTTGCTCCTCGCCGCCTGCGCGCAGCCGCGACCGGCCCTGCAGGCCCCTTCGATCCCTACCCCCCACCCGATCTTCCAGGCGGAAGCTGTCCTCCCCGAGCGCGAGGCGGACGAGTACACCCGCTATGAGCTTCTCGATCCCGAGTCGGCCCGGTTCCGCATCCTCTTCGAGGTCACTGCGATCGAGCCCGGGGCGACGGCCTACTTCAATCCGATCCGCCCGGGAAGCGAGGCGAGCGACGAGTCGGTGATCGACCTCGCGACGTCAAAGCCGCTGCCGTTCGAGGTGGTGAGCGGCGGGGAGGCGCGCGCCAGCGGGCTTCCCGATGCCAGCCTGACGATGGACTACATCCGGATCCAACTGCCGCGTCCGGTTCCGAAAGAAGGCGGAGTCCGCCTGCTGATCGAGAAGACCTACAAGGACCCGGAGAGCTACCTGCGGAAAGGCCCGGACCGGATCGTGTTCTTTCGCACGCTGGGCATCCGCCGCAACTCGATCGTCCTGCCCGCGGGCTATGAGCTGACCTCCTGCAACGCTCCGGCCCAGGTCCTGACCGAGCCGGATGGACGGTTCTCGGTGAGCTTCGTGCACCCGGGACCGGAGGCGTTCCCGCTGGTGATCGAGGCGCGGCGGATCCGACTGACCGGCGCGCTCTCCTCGCCAACCGACGAGCGGTTGACGGAGCGGGCGCATCAGGACCGCGAGATCGTCTATTTTCTGCAGCCGCCCGAGACCCACTCTTTCGATCTCTATCATGACTACACGGAGTCGCGGCCCGGGGTGGGCCGGTATCTCAATGTCGTGCGCAAGGGGAGCACCGCCACCTCGCCCTCGGCGCGCAACCTGGACACCGGGGAGGCGCTCCGGGTGGAGACGATCCGCGGGGATGCGCTCCCGAACAACGAAGAAGAAATCCCCGCCGATGCCGAGGTGGTGGTGGCCCACTTCGATCCGGTGCCGCCGGGCGGCTCGGTGCGCATCCGGATCTCGGAGACCTACACCGATCCCAAGAGCTACCGGCTGGAGGGCGACGTGCTCGTCTTCGACCGCACGTTCGGCCGCCCGCGCAACGCAGTCGTCCTACCAGCCGGATGGCTCCTGATCGCGAGCTCGATCCCCGCGCAGGTCTCGGAGACTTCCGACGGCCGCATCCGGCTCGACTTCGTCAATCCCCGGCCGGATGAGATCGCGGTCCTGATCCACGCGCGGCGCCGGTGACTTCACACCAGGCTTGCCATCGCCGCCCATCTGCCCGCCGGGTCCGTTGGGCTGCTGGCTGCAATGCACATCCATCCGGCGGGAGCTCCGATTGCGGCGTTCGCGTTCCAGACGACGTCGCCGCGGCCCCAGGTACCTTGATTGCCGCTCGGCGGGGCAGTACCCCAGGCGACGGCTCGCGTGGCGGGTGCGGTTCCGGTCTCGCGATAGGTCGTGGCCCGGTACGGGCCGCGGTCCTCCGCATTCTGCCTGGCCTGTCCCCTGCCGTAATAGAAACCATTCGGAAACCAGATCTGTCCGACGTTCGTCAAGGCGCCGCTCGCGTCCACCGTACGCACGCCGGAAAGCGCGAACGGGGTGGGACGGCCGGCGGTCAGATGCTGCAGGGCAAACCAGTGCAGTTGGGCGTTCGGCGGATCGACGACGAATTGCAATCGATACGGTTGCGACTGGACGCCGGGCCTTTCGTCGGCCGCGGCCTCGAACGAAAAGATGGCGCCTCGCGGGCCGCCGACGTTGAAGTCGACTCGATTCAGGGGAAGGTTCGGGTCTCTGCCCGGCGCGCGGTCCCGGTTCACGAAGAGCGTCGACCGGCCATAGGACACGTCGAATGCGCTGGCCAGGCCGTCGCCGATCCAGTTTCCAGGTCCGGGGGCCAGCACGGTGGCGGGATACCAGACCTCTGCCGGAGATCCGCCCTCGGAATAGCAATTGTAGAACTTGGTCCGGTTGTTGTCGGCTTCGCGGGGCTTGTGGTACGACGGCCAGACCGGATCTCCGGGGCTCGTGGTGCTCTGACTGTTCTCGCTCGCGTGGCAGGCGACGTACGTGTTGCCCAGAAAGCTTTCCTCATGGATGCCGCTCTGGTAGTTGCTCGTGCAGTCCAGGTTGAGCGCGCAACCGGCGTTCGATCTCGCACCGAGAGTGTGCCAGCCGTGCCCGCGGTTCCCGTTGCAGCGCACGTTTTCGACTTGCCAGTGATCGCAGTTCTGGATGGTTCGGAGCAGCCCGCGGGTCACGGCTAGGCTGTCGCCCTGAACGGGGCCGGGTCCGGCGGTCGTGAGCGCGAAGGTCACCTCCAGCCCGTTCCTGGCGACTGAAAGGATCGGCGTATCGACCGCGTCCGTGGTGGTAACGTGCATGTTCGGCCGAAGGCCATGATTCGGTCCGACGTCGGCGGTGCAATGGTTCATGCCGTTGACGACGTTGACGCGCGCCGACCGGATGGTGCGCGTGAGTCCGGTGAGCGGGCCGTTCGGCGCTCCAGGGAGCTCGAATTCGATCGTGCTGGTGCTCGCGGAACTGGCGATCGAGCCGGCGCTCGGTGTCGATACCGTATAGCCGTGCAGCTCGACCTCCATGTCCACGGTGATCGAGAGCAATCCGGTGTTGCCGCTCACCGTCGCCCTGGCGATACCGTCGGCAACGGAAACCGAGCTCGCGACGCGTTCGATGGTCCTCGTGTCGAGAGAGACCCCGTGGCCACCGAACCGCTGGACGAAGACGTTCTCGAAACGTATGGTGCGCCGGCACCAGATGCCGTGCGCCTCGCCGTCCGTACCCGGTGCGCCGGAGACGGCTTCCCCGACGACGGCCAGGTCGCGGAGAGTTGCGCCGCGCAGGAGCCGCAGGCCCAGGGTGTCGGGCGGGAAATAGAGCCGCGACCGCTGGACCGCGTAGTGCGGGTTGACGATCTCCCCGACAATCGCGATCCTTTTGTTGACGTGAAGCGTGCCCTCGAGCCTGTAGATCTTGCCGGCGAGCTGCGCCACGTCGCCATTGGACATGGCGGCGATCATCGCGTTGAAAGCGGGGAGATCATCCGTCCTGCCGTCGCCGCACGCAAAGTAATCTTCGGGGGTGAAGACCTTGCACATGTTCGATTCCTCCTTCGGCTCGGTTAGGCGACGGCACGGCCGTGGAAACAACAACCCTGGCTCAATTGGGAGGGGAACATGACAGCGGATCGACGTTTTCCAGCCGAGATCGTGGCCGCCATCCGCGACGGCAAGATCCTGGGTATCCGGGCCGGCACGCAGCCGCACCGGATCATCGGCATCTGGGCGGTAGTAGTGGAAGGCCGCGTCTTCGTGCGGTCGTGGAGCCTGAAGCCGCGAAGCTGGTACCGGACCTTCCTCGAGGATCCGGAAGGCATCATCCAGGTCGGCGACGTCCAGCTCCCCGTCCGCGCGGTGCGGACGAGGAGCGAGCGCTTGAAGGATGCCGTCGACCGCGCCTATCTGGAGAAGTACAACACCAAGGGGTCCATCCAGTACGCCAAGGACCTCGGAGGCGAGAAGTCCCGGGCCACGACCACGGAGCTGGTGCCGCTGTAGACCTGGCAGCACGGAGCGCGGGTAGATGGTGTAGCGTTGGAGCACCATGAAGATCCCAACGCTCCTCGCAGGCCTCCTGGCCTTCCTTGTCTCCGTGCCGGCCGTGGCGGAGGATCCCTTCCCCGGTCTGAAGACCCATGAGCTCAAGGACTATCTGACGGCGGTCATCCACTACGACCCGCAGATCACGCAGCCCGTCGACCAGCGCCTCAGCAGCGAGGACGAGCCCCGGGTCGTGCGCGTCTTCCGCACCCGTATCGATCGGACGAAGGACGAGTGGTACTTCGTGGATTACGACCAGGGGCCGAGCGTCGATCCCTTCTTCATCATCACCCGCGAGGGGAGCAAGGAGCCCGCCGGCACGGTCCCCGGGCTGCACCTGTATCTGCCGGGGAACGGATCGATCTATACCTCCGGGCATGCGAACACCATGTTCGACGAGCACCGGAAGTACACGGTCAAAAACGGACAGCTCGTCGAGACGAAGCAGCCGTTCCTCCATGTGGGGATCGAGGGCAAGGCGAAGAAGGACCTGACGGTCTACAGCACCCCGGCGCAGAAGGAGGCCGTGGCCTCCATTCCGAAAGGTGCTGCGATGACCGTCCTCCTCGCCGACAACGCCGATCACTATCTGATCAAGACCGCTTTCGGTCTGGTGGGCTGGGTGACGATCCCCGCCGATTCGCAGGAGGCTACGGTGATCGAGGGACTGTTTTTTGCGGGAGACTGAGCCCGAGCCCGCCTGTCTCAATTGCGGCGAGAAGCTCCTGGGGGAGTTCTGCTGGCGGTGCGGCCAGGAGGCGGCCGATTTCCACCGGCCTCTGCGGTCACTGGCCTCGGACTTCCTTGACAACGTCCTCAGCCTGGATTCCAAGCTGTTGCGGACGATCCGTCCGCTGCTCTTCGAGCCCGGCCGGCTGACCCGCGAGTACCTGGCGGGGCGGCGCGCCCCGTATGTGAGACCGCTCAAGCTCTACCTGCTGGCGGCGCTCCTCTCGTTCGGGGTGCTGGCCATCTGGCCCGAGACGGCCGTCAAGGTGGTGGTCAAGGATACGCAGGTGGAGGAGAAGGCGGATGACGTGGTCTCGCCGCCCCCCTTTGGAATGGAGGGACTGGATTTCGAGAAGGCCCTGGCAGACCCGAAGAGATTCGGGCAGGCCCTGACCGCGAACCTGCAACGGGCATTCTTCCTTCTCCTCCCTGTTTTCGCCCTGCTGCTCAAGCTTTTCTACCTACGCCGCGGTAGGTTCTACCTGGATCACCTGGTCTTCGCTCTCCACTTCCACGCGTTCGCCTTCGTGGTCCTGACCGCGATGGTCCTGATCGAGGCAGCTGGGATTCAGCCCCCTGTCCTGGCTCCGGTCGGCGTCGCGGCCTGGCTCTGGATCTTCGTCTATCTGTTCCTTGCGCTGCGCAGGGTCTACGGGGGCTCCCGGCTGACGGCGGGGCTCCGGTTCGCGGCGCTGCTGATCTCTTATGGGATCGTCTTTGTACTCGCCCTGATCGGCTTGATGATGCTGACCGTCTATCGATTGCAGAGCTGAGGGGGTTGCCCCGGAGCGGGCTCGGACCGCCCCGGGGCTATGTTGAAAGGGGATCGGTTCCCCTGAAGCCTACGATCAAACCGCGGCGGGCTCGATCGGTTCCTGTGTTTCGAGTGGCTCGGCCGGCCTTCCTCCGAAGATCCGCTTCACGAGAGTTCCTGTGCGGGAGAAAATCCGGGCCTCGACTACGTCGTCGAACAAGCTATATGCGACAGGCGTGCCAATCAGGGTGAGCAGGAGGGCCAGCGTCTGGCCGCCGATGATCACCGAGCCGATCGCCCGGTTCGTGGCCGCGCCCGTGCCCGAGGAGGCGACGAGCGGGATCATGCCGGCCACGAAGGCCATCGTGGTCATCAGGATCGGCCGCAGCCGGTCCTTGTTCGCCTGACGGATCGCCTCCGCCCGCGGCAGGCCGTGCTTGCGCAGCGCGATCGTGTGATCGATCTGCAGGATGCTGTTCTTCTTCACGATGCCGAACAGCACCAGGATGCCCAGCATCGAATAGATGTTGATCGACTGGTCGAGCACCACCAGCGAGAACAGGGCGAACGGCACGGTCATGGGCAGCGCCAGCAGGATCGTCACCGGGTGGAGCCAGCTTTCGAACTGCGCCGCCAGGATCAGGTACATGAAGATGATCGAGAGCAGGAAGGCGAGCATGAAGTTCTGCATCGCCCGGCCCTGCTCGCGCGAGCGGCCGGTGAAGCCGTAGGAGTAGGAGGCCGGCATGTCGAGCGCCTTCGCCTCGTTGGTGAGCGCGTCGAGCACCGCCTGCGAGGAGAAGCCCGGCAGCATGTTGGCGTAGAGCATCACCTGCCGGCGCCGCGCGATGCGGTTGACCAGCGACGGGCCTTCGCCCTCTTCCAGCCGCACCACGTCGCGCACGGCCACCGTTCCGCCACTCATCGTCGGCACCTCGGCCTGCTCGATGCCCTGGCGGTCGCGGCGGTCTCTCTCCTCGGCCCGCACGTGGACCTCGTACTGCTCGCCGCCTTCCATGAAGCTGGTGATTTCCTGGCCGCCCACGAGGACGTTCAGGGTCGAGGCGATGTCCTGGACGTTGACTCCCAGGTCGGCGGCCTTGGCGCGGTCGATCCGTACGCCGATCTCGGGCTTGCCCACGATGAGATTGGTATCGGCATCGACCACGCCGGGCACGGACTCGAGCTTGTCCATCAGCTTCTGCGAGTAGCCACTCAACCGATCGAGATCGGGGCCGCCGATCCAGAACATGATCTCGGCATTGACGCCGCCGCCGAACACGTTGACCGGCGTCACCAGGTTGCGCAGTCCGAGCGCCGCGTACTGCGGCAGGATGTCCTTGCGGATCCTCTCCATGATCTGGAACTGGTTCATCTCGCGCTCGTGGACGTCCTTCAACCCGACGTAGATCACCGCCAGGTTCTTGGTGCGCTGCTGGTCGTCGCCGATCGTGAGGAGTGTCCGGTCGACGCCCGGGATCTGCCGGATGCGGGTGGCGATGGAGGCGCCGATCTTCTCGGTCGTGGCGAGGCTCGCCCCTTCCGGCGCGCGCACCTGGACTTCGAATTGCGATTCGTCGTCCTGCGGCAGGAAGGTCTTGTCCACCATCATGAAGAGGGGGACCATCGATACGAACACGACCAGCATGACCAGCACCACGACCCAGCGGTGGGCCAGGGAGTGGCCGAGCAGCCAGAGGTAGGCGCGCTCGACGTTCGTGTAGGCTCCCTCGAAAAGGTTTCCGAAGAACCGTCCGGCGCCGCCGATGGTCCGTCCGACCGCCGGGAAGAAGCCCCGCCGTTCGGTCGATCTCTCGCGCTCCTCGCGGGCTTCGCGCAGCCAGCGCGAAGACATCATGGGAGTCAGCGTGAAGCTCACCAGGAGCGAGACGGCGATGGCCGCCGCCATGGTGATGCCGAAGGAGTTCATGAAGCGGCCGACGATGCCGCCCATGAAGGCCACCGGCAGGAACACGGCGATCAGCGAGAGGGTCGTCGCCAGAACCGCGAGCGCGATCTCGGCCGTGCCCTGGAGCGCGGCCTCGCGGCGCGTGAGCTTCTTCTGCTCGAGCAGGCGGAAGATGTTTTCGAGCACCACGACCGCGTCGTCGATCACGATTCCGACCACCAGCGCGAGGGCCAGGAGCGTGATGATGTTGAGCGTGAAGCCCATGTAGCTCATCACCGCGAAGGTCGCGATCAGGGAGGTCGGGATCGCCACCGCCGAGATGATCGTGGGCCGGAACTGGCGCAGGAACATGAGCACGATCAGCGAGGCGAAGAGAGCGCCGAGCACCAGGTGCTCCTTGACCGATTCGACCGCGGCCTCGATGTATCCCGACTGGTCGCGGACGATGATCATGTTCCAGCCCGCGGGGAGCTGGGCGCGGAGCTCCTCGATGCGCTCCTTGACGCGGTCGATGACCTCGATGGTGTTGGTGCCCGACTGCTTGCGCACCTGGAGCACCACCGCGGGCTTGCCGTCGACCCGGGCGATCGTCTGGGTCTCGGCGACGCTATCCTCGACCCGCGCCACGTCCTTGACCTTGACGGCATAGCCGTTGCGCGAGCCGAGCGAGATCTCGCCGAACTCCGCGGGCGTGATGACGCGGCCGTAGGTGCGCAGGGTCAGGTCGCGCAGCCCCTGCTCGATCTGGCCGCCGGGGATCTGGACGTTCTGGGCCTGCAGCGCGCGCACGAGGTCGGCCACGGTCAGGCCCTGGGCCGCGAGCTTCGCGGTGTCGGCCACGACGTTGATCTGCCGCGGCAGTCCGCCGATGAGGCGCACCTGGCCGACGCCGAGCGTCGATTCGAGCTGGCGCTTCAGGGTCTTGTCCGCGAATTCGGTGATGTCGCGGGTCGGGGCCGAGCCCGACAGGGCGATCGAAAGGACCGGCGCGGAGTCCGGGTCGATCTTCTCGACGATCGGCGGATCGGCCGCGCGCGGCAATTCGGCGAGAACGGTGTTGACCTTGTCGCGGACTTCCTGCGCGGCGACGTCGCCGTCCTTCTCCAGGGCGAACTGCACGATGACGATCGAGATCCCCTCGGACGAGGTGGAGGTGAGCTGATCGATGCCGCTGATCGTGTTGACCGCCTCCTCGATCTTTTCGGTGACCTCGGTCTCCATCTCCTCGGGACCGGCGCCGATCAGGCGCGTGGTCACCGTGATGGTGGGGAAGTCGATCTTGGGGAAGCGGTCCACCCCCAGGCTCTGGTAGGCGAACAGGCCCACCACGACGAGGGAGAGGATGAGCACCGTCGCGAAGACGGGGCGTTCGATGCAGATCTGTGCGAGCCGTTTCATCTGGCCTTCCTTTTAACCTTCCACTGTCGGCCCGAGGTCGATCTCCACCCGGGCGAAGAGCCCCGGGGAGAGGCGGCCGTCGGCATTGGAAAACTCGGTCTCGACGGCGACGGTGCGGGTCGAGGAATCGACGACTCCGCCGATCACGCTCACCTTGCCGGTGAACGTCTGGCCAGGGTAGGGATCGACCGTGGCCCTCACGGCCTGGCCCCGCTTGACCCGGGCGAGGTAGCGCTCCGGGAGCTGGAAGCGGAGCTTGAGCGGCGAGGTCTGGACGATCACGTAGGCCACGGAGCTGTCGCCCAGGCGCTCGCCCGCGTCGGCCCGGCGCTCGGCCACCACGCCCGTGATCGGGGAATGGAGGACGGCGTCGGCCAGGCGCTGGCGGGCGAGGTCGCGGGCCGCTTCGGCCGCGGCCACTCCGGCCTGGGCCGCGTCATAAGCGCTCTGCGAGCGGTCGTAGGCGGCGCGCGCCACGGAGCCTTTCGCGATCAGCTCCTCCTTGCGCTTGAAGTCGCGCTCGGCATCGGCCGCGGAGGCCCTGGCCCGCGCCACCTCGGCGTCGGTGCGCTTGAGCTCCAGCGACAGGTACTCGGTCTCCAGGGTCAGCAGCGGCTGCCCGCGGCGGACGCGCTGGCCTTCGTCGGCGAAAACCTTGCCAACGCGGCCGGGCATGCGCACGGCCACTTCGGAAGTGACCGGGGCGACGAGCTCGCCCGTGGCGGACACGGTGCCCTCGGTGTTCTCTCCATTTTCCGCGACCTCCGGCGTCGCCTCGGGCTCCGCGACGGCCGCGATGTCCCGGACGTCGGCCGGAAGCTCCGGCGTGGCCGTGGCTTCGGGCTTGGGAGCGGCAGCCGCAGCCTCATCCGGGGATGACGGGCCGCAGCCGCCCCCGGCGATACCGGCGATCAGAAAAAGTGACAGCAACAGAACCCCTAAACGATTCATCGGATTTCCTCCGGGACAAGGGTCTTTTTCAAAAGGCCGGCGGCGGACCAGACCCGCAGCTCGGCGACGTCGCGGTCGAGCTCGCCCGTGGCCACGGCCCGGCGGGCTTCGGCCAGCGACGTCTCGGCGGCCTCGGCTTCCAGCGCGGTGATCTCCTGCGCGCGGTAAAGCTCGGACGCCTGTTCATATTCGGCTTCGGACGCGGCGAGCTGCTCGCGGGCGAGGCGCAGGTTCGCGCCGGTCGTCTCCAGGTCGAGTAGGGCCAGCCGCACCTCCTCGCGCACCACCTGGCGGACCGCCTGGACCTGCAGCTCGGCCTGGCGCTGGCGCTCCTGGGCTACCGCCGTCCGGGCCTTGACCTCGCCGCCCTGGTAGAGCGGCACGTTCACGTTCAGCCGGAAGAACCCGTACTGGTCGGTGGGAAAGGAGGAGCGCTGGTTGACCCAGCCGCCCTCGGCCGACACGACCGGCAGGATCGCGCCCTTCTGCTTGAGCACCTCCAGGCGGGCGATCTCCAGGTTCGTTTCGGCCTGGGCCACCTCGGGACGGATGCGCTCCGCCTCGGTGATCAGGGCCTGCTCCGGCGGCAGCTCCGGGAAGAGCTGCCCCGGCTCGGAGACGCGCAGAGGGCCCGTCCCATCCAGCGAGAGGACGAGGCGCAGCCGGCTCTCCGCGGCGTCGCGGAGCTGGCGGGCCGCCGCGATCCGCCGCTCGGCCGCCTTGATGTCGCTCTCGGCGCGCAGCACCTCGACGCGCGTGATCTCGCCCGCATCGAAGAGGTCCTGCGCCAGCTTCTGGCGGTTGCGGGCAAGCTCCAGGTTCTTCTGCTCGACGGCCAGGAGGGACTCCCCCTCCAGGACGCCCAGGTACTCGGCCACGGTCCCGGTGAGGATCTGATCCTCGACGTCGAGCACGCCCTGCCGGGCGGTCTCGATCCCGAGCCGGGCCTGCTGCAGCGCCCGCTTCTCACGGAAGCCGGCGTAGATCGGCTGCGTGAAGGCCAGCCGGTAAGTCCAATCGTTCGCGGGGAGGATGACGCGGCTGTCGCTGCCCGAGCCGAACGACACCTCCTCGCTGTTCTGCGTCGTGCTCCCCTGGAGGCTGACCTTGGGAAGTACGGCCGCCAGGATCGAGCGCCTCTGGAGGTCCGACGCGGTCACCTCGGAGCGCGAGCTCTGCAGGGCGAGGTTGGAGCCGAGGGCCCGTTGGACCGCTTCGGCAAGGGTGAGAGTCTGTGCCGGCGGGGTCTGCCCCCACGCCGGAAGGGCCACGAGGGCCAGGATCAAGGAAAGGAATCGGAATCTCAAGTTGTCGCTCCTCGCTCAGTGCGCTTTGCCCGGCGCTTTTACCCGGGAAACTGCGCGCATGCCCGCGGCGAGGAACCTCACCAACTGGTCGAGGATCTCGTCGGGATCTTTGGTGTGGCAATTCCCTCCCGAATAACGCTCCAGCACGTAGCTGCACGAGACGGTGTGGCCCATGGCGCCGCCCAGGAAGTGGAAGCGCCACATCAGCTCGCCCTCGGTGAGATGGGGAAGGATCTGCCGGAAGGCGGCCATGAAGCGGTCGATGGTCTCGCGGATCTCCTCCAGGATGATCGTCCGCACCTCCTCGCTCGGCTCGGACCAGGCGCGTCCCATGAGCCGCGCGAAGCCGCGCACGCCCTCGGGCTTCTCGGAAACCAGTCTCAGGAGCGGCTCCAGGAAGGCGGTCAGGATCTGCTCGACGGCGTCCTCGGCCTCCAGGTCCACCAGCTCCAATTGGCGGAGGCGCTCGTCGTTCATCGGCCGGAGCCGGCGGGAGAACACCGCCCGCACGAGGCCGTCCTTGGAGCCGAAGTGGTAATTCACCGCGGCCAGGTTGGCGCCGGCGTGCTGCGTGATCTGCCGGAGAGAGGCAGCCTGGATGCCATGTACCGAGAACAGGCTCTCGGCGGCGTCCAGCAGGCTCTCCCGGGTATCGGTGTGCTCCGTCATTGGCTTTCCCTCGGTATTGCCGGGTTGCGCCCGTTTTAAACAGGCGTTTGAATCATACGCCCGTTTGAAACGCTGTCAAGCCCTCTACGATTCCCGCCGTTGAAATGTTTCGGGGGACGGGCTAGGGTTCGGGTATGAACAAGAGGGTGCTGAGGAGGGTGGGGCTCGTCCTGGGGATCGCCGTGGTCGCGGCCGGGGGCTACATGGTCTACCAGATCGGACCGCGCAACGTGATCGGCATGCTGCGGTACGACCAGCGGGAGGAGGGGGACCTGAAGGTGGGCGATCCGGCGCCGGACGTGGTGCTCGCCGCGCTCGACGGCGGCGACGTCCGTCTCCGCGACCGGATCGGCGCCAAGCCGGTCGTCCTGGTCTTCGGCAGCTACACCTGACCGCCCTTCCGGCGCTCGGTCGAGCGCCTGAAGCAGATGCACGGGCAGTACGGCGATCGGGCGGAGTTCGTCACCGTCTACATCAAGGAGGCGCACCGGAGGACGAGTGGCAGATGGACAGCAACGAGGAGGAGGGGGTCTGCTACCCGCAGCCGAAGACGATGGAGCAGCGGCTGGCGATCGCCAACGACTTCGTGAAGCGCTTCAGCTACCCGGTCCCCCTGCTGGTCGACCCGATCGACAACCCCGCCAACCAGCTCTACGCCGGCTGGCCGGAGCGCTTCTACGTGATCGACGAGCAGGGCAAGATCGTCTACAAGGGCGAGCCCGGCCCCTTCGGCTTCCATCCCGAGGAGGTGGAGGCCTGGCTGGCGGAGCGGTTCCCGGCGTGAGGCCGGGTGAGAACCATCCAGCAGGATCGACTCGGCCCCCGATCAGAGAGGGAGAGACGCCGAAGTCCTTTGCCCTGACGCCCAAAGCGTTCGCCCTCTCGCCCAAAGGTTTTCCTGTCTCTCCGAAAGTCATCGGCGCTCGCCGATGGACTTTGCCGTGACAGCGAAACGCTTTGCCGTCTCTCCTCAAGCGGTTGACGTCTTGCCGTAAGAGTTTGGCGCCTCTCCTCAGGACTTCGGCGTCTGGCCCATAGCCATTGCCGCCCGGCTAGATCTTTTTTCGAGGCGACGAACGGTTTCGGCGTGGCGCCGAAACCCATCGGAGCTTCTCCAAATCCTGTCGGCGCCCGGCAAAACCTATCGGCGTGCTGCCGAAATCTATTGGCGTCTCTCCGAAGTCCATCGGCGTGTCCGCGAAACCCATCGGGGAGCGCCGATAGGCTTTGGCAAGACGCCGATAGGTTTCAATGAGGCGCCGATAGACTTGGACGGGACGCCGATAGGCTTTGGCCAGGCGGTGATAGGTTTCGGCGAGGCGCCGATAGACTTCGCCGGGACGCCAATAAGTTTCGGCGAGGGCCAATAGACTTTGGCGAGGCGGCAATAGGTTTCGGCAAGGCGGCTATAGACTTGGGCGGGACGCCGATAAGTTTCGGCGAGCGCCGATAGACTTTGGCGAGGCGGCGATAGATTTCAGCAGCGCGCCAATAGACTTGGGCGGGGCGTCGATAGGTTTGGGCGAGAGTCCGATGGGTTTCAGCCAGCCGTCAATCAGTTGAGGAGAGACCCGCGCCGGTTGAGGCGATCCTCAAGTAGCGACCGCACACCCGTCCGAACCATACGAAGAGATCGCCTACTCCGCTCTTCTATGTTGTGGCGAAGGAGGTCCGCGAGACCTTCTGGCTCGTGTACTCCATGTTCGTGGCCGCGTTCCGCGAGGCGGCCGAAAAGCTCAAGGCAGGGGAGTTGTCCGCAGTGAGGTTCCCGGTGGGCTCGTTCCCGCCCGGTTTGCCCTTTGTCAGAGCGCATCCCGCCCGGCCGCCGTAGGCGGCGAGATCGCCGCTTCCCGTCCGACAGCTTGAAAACTGCCGCCTTCCCGAGTTCTGATCGAGGTGGGAACCGGGGGAGGACCGTCTTTTCAACAGGAAATCGGCCACCAGGCGCCTGGGAGAGCTGCCCGAAGTCGGTCTGGGGGTGAATTCTCGGCTTAAGGACCCTCGGAGGCGCGGTTAACCCGGAGCTCTCCGAGCGGAATGGAGGGCTGCCGCGGAGCTTACGCCCACTCCTTCCTCAATCTCCCCTCCCTCCTCCCCCCGTCCTGCTCGCCGGAGTCCCTTTGGCCGAAGCTGCCGCCAAGAACGCCTTCTTCTCTAAACGCCTGTCACTCCTCAGTACTGTTCTGTGTATATACTAGGTATGCAAGACTTATATGCACCACCTTTCATGGCGTGGTGGGTAACGCAGCACTTCATAGGGATCCAATGGCATGCCTAATTGGAGCTTCGATCCTCTTACCGCCCTTTTCACCGCAGTCGCTTTACCCATTCTTCTATTTGGGGCCAAGCTTCTAGTCAGGCACTTGAAAGAATGGACAGAGTTCTTGCTCGAAGCAGTTCTAAGCAATTTCGGTCGCATTTTCAAACGTTCTGTGGTCGCTCGCTTTTCGATGAAGCGATATTGCAGGTTGCAAATCGCTAGCCAGAACCAGTACCTGATCGTGCCATCGGCGCAGGATTTTGCGCTGCACATAGA